>CBDUZM010000256.1:0-5282 GCA_965371685.1 uncultured Spirochaetaceae bacterium
CGGCAGAGAATCTTTCACAGAATAAGTACGTTGAGAAAGTGCTGGAGCGAGAACTTCAATTGATTGAAGATTGAAGGGAAGCTATTGCTCAGGTCGGACTTTTTACAACTACAGCCGGCATCTTCAAGACTTCGCACCTCTACCCAAACCCTGCTCATTTCGCGTTGTAAAGAATGCGATATGGTCCGACTATTAGACGATAAGCATGTTCTGTTGCTGATAGTTTTCGGATGGACGGTGGATAGGGTTTTGCATGAGTTCCTCAACGGTTGCAAGGATCTGGGGGATTTATGTTTGGGGGTTGTTTCTAAACTCTTTTTGGGCAGATCGTTTCCATCGCAGCTTATATGAAGCCATCCTGCTTTAATTCCTCAATAAGTTGTTCATGAGAAATGGTTGGTTCGTCTCTTTATTCAGCGATAACAGCCAAATCAACCATATCTTCAAGTAGTTCTTCGAAGATTTCTATAGGCAGGATAACTGCGGTTTTTTTACCCCGTTCATTGGTTATGTATTGAGGGTTGAGCTGTTTTAAATCCATGCAATTCTCCTTACATCGGATACCCTAAGAGAGAGAAAAATCCAAACGTTATTAAGTGACTATTTCCATTACCCTTTCAGGTAGCCATCGTTGATTTGTAGGAGAGCCTTCCTGTCAAATCTTCTCATGATTTGAAGACTTGATTTATAATTCAAATTCGGCGGCTTGCCTGAAATATCCGCTCTCTGTTATACTCCCTTTCCAATGAAAGAGTATCTCTTCGATCCTCACATTCACACTTCCGAAGTAAGCGCCTGTGGAAAGCTTCCCGCAAAGGAAGTGGTGCGCCTCTATAAAAAAGCCGGTTTCAGCGGTATCGTGATTACGGATCACTTTACTTCCGCCCTTCGCCGTCGTATGCCGGTGAAATCATGGATTGATTTAATAGATAGCTACCTTTCAGGTTATGAGCTGGCCAGGAGAGAAGGGGACCGCATCGGATTAGTCGTGCTCTGGGGTATCGAAATAACTTTCGATGGCGGTCCCAAAGGTGATTTCCTCGTATATGGGCTGGACAGGAAGTTCCTGAAAGAGAACCGGGAATTGTATAGAATGGATCTTCAGGCTTTCCGGCGGCTAATTGACGGAGAGGAAAATAATGGGCAGGAAATTATCATCTATCAGGCCCATCCCTTTCGGGTGGGACAGGAGTTGGCCCCGCCCTATCTGATAGACGGCATCGAAGTGTATAACGGAAATCCGAGGCACTTTTCCGACAACGTCAGAGCTCGGGCTTATGCGGAATCCAACGGTTTGCTCCGGATCGCCGGATCCGATGCGCACCAGAGGGAAGATGTGGCCAGGGGCGGCTTATACTCTCAAAAGTTGATTAATACAAATAAGGACTTCGTTCGGTTCCTTAAGCAGAACGACAACATCCGGCTCTACCACGACGGCCTCAAGTAAGTAGTTTTTCGAGACGCGAGACGAGGGACTGGAAGATGTCGAGGGCTTTCCGGACAGGCGCCGGTTTGCTCATATCAACCCCGGCAAGGGCGAGGGATTCCAACGGATAACGGGAACCTCCGGATTTGAGGAAGTCCAGGTACTGTATCCGCTCCTTTTCACCACCGTTCATGACCATCTGTGACAAAGCGATTCCCGCGGAAAGACCTGTAGCATACTTGTATACGTAGAAAGCCCTGTAGAAGTGGGGAATCCTCAAACCCTCCAGATCGCTGACATCTTCCAGGGTCATCTCAGGACCGAAATAGAGGGTGAGGAGCTTCCTGTACTCCGCCCTCAAGGAATCGACGGTAAGGGGATTCCCGCTTTCGACCATCTTATGGGTAATGTGCTCGAATTCGGCGAACATGGTCTGGCGAAAAATAGTGCCTATAATATCGTCCACCTGCTTGCCTATAAGATACGCTTCCATTTCCCGGTTTTCCGCCCTTTCCAGAAGATATTTTGTCAGCAGCTGTTCGTTAAAAGTTGAGGCTACCTCCGCTTCGAATATGCTGTAGCTGTAGTGCTGGAAGGGGTTGTTCCGCGCACTGTTCCAGGAATGCATTGAGTGCCCCCCTTCATGGGCCAGGGTGAATACATCCCGGAGTACATCCTTCTTGAAATTCATCAGGATGTAGGGGTCACCCACGTAGGAGCCGGCAGAGAATGCGCCGGAGTTTTTGCCTTTATTTTCGTACCTGTCCACCCACCCGCCGTAGAAACCGTTTTTAAGTGTGTCGCAGTATTCCCCGCCGAGAGGATTGAGGGCACTAATTACTACATCCACCGCCTGGTCGTAAGTGTGTTTTACCTGGATGTCCTTTACCAGAGGGACATACACATCGTAATGATTCAGCTCATCCAGCTTCAGAGTTTTTTTTCGCAGACTGTAGTAAGTATGAAGGTTGTCTATCTTTTTATGCACCACTTCGATCAGGTTGTTGTATACTTCTGTGGGAACCTTGTCCGGAAAAAGACTGGCGGCTCTCGATGAAGGGAAATTCCTGACTTTTGCCCTGTAGATGTCTAATTGAACACTGCCGGAGTAGAGGGAAGCCAGGGTGTTTTTGTGGTTGTCGAAGTTGCCGTAAAACTGAAAATAGGCTTTCCTCCGGATCTCTTTATCAGGATTGAGCATGAAAGCGGCGTATGAAGACTGGCTTAGAGGTTTGATTCCCTCCTTTGTTTCAATGTCGCCGAAGTCCATATCAACATCGGTAAGGGCTGTGAAGCTCTTCGTTGCGGTCTGGTTCGCTTCGATCTGAAGCGCAAGAAGCCTTTCCTCTTTTTCCGACAGGATATGCGGTTTAAACCGCAGGAGTTTCTCCAGGTAGATGGTGAAATCCGATAAAATTTCACTGTTTAGAAATTCGGCCATTACATTGTCGGGAATGGCTTGGATTTCAGGAGTCTGATAGCTGGCCTCCGCTTCCGCCCTGCTGGAAAGATTCATATATCGGGCAAAACGCCCCTGGTTGTCGCTGTCCCCTGCATTTTCGCTGAGCTTGAGATGCGCATAGTAACCGAGACGTTCATCCAGCATGCCCAGCTCATTCATGAAATCGAGACAGCTTTTAAGAAGCTTCGCCGATTTACCGAGTGTGCCCTTGAATCCGGCGATTTTAGGGATCATGGAATCGAAGCGCTCGAAGCCTTTTTCCCACTCCGCGTCCGAGGGGTAAAGCCGGGACAGGTCCCACTGCACATCTTTGGGTATCTTGTTTCTTTCCGGTATGCGTTCTTTTTTGTTCATAGCCTACTCTCCGTTCAGCTCGATGTTCCAGTAAGCTTCGTCGAGAAACTTTTTCCATGAGGCGTATTTCTTTTTTCCGATGTGCATGCGGATAACGGGATTGAGGTTGGGAATGGTAGGCTTTCGGATAAGTTTCATTCCCGCCTCCTGCGGCAGTCTATTCCCTTTGCGGATATTACAGTCGATGCAGGCGCAGACGAGGTTGCTCCAGGTGTCGCCGCCGCCTCGAGATCTTGGCTTAACATGGTCAATGTTTAATTCCCTGGTTTTATGTCTTTTGCCGCAATACTGGCAGGTGTTTTCATCGCGGTAGTATATATTCTTTCGGGTTAGTTTGATTTTTTGTGCACTTACCTTTTCGTAGTTTAAAACCCTTACAACTCGAGGAACGAGAAGAGTAAGATTGGGCGTATGCACCCAGTCATGTTCGTGGTTTCCTTCGAGCTCTCTTCGGAATGCGGAAACCTCTGCCCATGAATTAAAATCGTAGTTATAGTAACTCTCATTCTCGAAGGTAATAACTTCCGCCGCCTTGTTGTAGAGCATGCAGAATGCCCTTTTCGCATTGGTAATATTGACCGGGTTGTAGTGTTTGTTGAGAACCAGAACACTTACGCTCAGGACATCGGACATCGAAGCTAACCTCCCCACCTTCCTCTGTCATTTATACCCCAAAATAGAAAGCTTTTCAAGAACCTTATGTAAGCAGGTCTGTATTCTGTTCACGGGAGAGTATTAATTGTGTGAGGAATTTCTGGATCGAACGTTTTCCGTGGGCTCGATAGTGCTCCATGAGCTGTATAAAATCTTCCCGCCTTTCCAGTTTTTTAAGCGCGGGGAAATTGCTCTTGAGAATACGAAAACCTCTGGCGGTATTGACTTTGAAGCTGGGAAGCCTGGAATTGCCCCGAGTACCGCTCTCCAATCGTTTTAGATAGCGGTACTCCTCATCGAGCTCCGGACATATGCCTTTACCTGCAATTCGCCTGGTAAGCTCAGCCTGAACGAGCTCCTGGACTCTGCTGACATTAGTTCCGGATTTAAAGGTTACGGGTAGAGCCACGTTTACGAGGAGTTCGCCATCGGCCGTATAGCTGGAAATCCAATCGGTGTGGAAGCCCTTATCCAGGAGAACCGGATTGGACCGGGGAATGAATTTTAGCCGCTTATACTCTTCGGCCCTGTTCTCCAGAGACCTTATCTGCCGCTGGATAAGGGGATTGCCGGCATTGTTCCCGAGGCTTTTGCGCAGGCCTGGAAGCAGCTCGTTTTCAATGTAGTAGATAGCCTGAGACAGGGGCATCTTGATCTTCTCAGAGCTGTAAAGCTCCTCTTCGAACTCAATTCCGAAGGGGGGTTTTTTTGGATTTTCCGGAGCAAGAGCGGAAAATAGGAGATTGACCAGCTTCCTTATGGCAGAGGGAAGCTCCTCGGTTTTGAAGAGCTGTCTGTATCTATCATCAGGCTGGCTGTACTTCTCGAGGGAATCGGAAACAGCCTTTGACAGGATCTTTGCCTTTTTACTGTTCTGCTGCCGGGCTTCGAAGAGAAAAGCTCCTCCTTTCAACAACAACTGCTGAAGCAGTTCCCGGGCTTCCTTATAGGCCGGGTCTTTAGCCAGAATCTCCTTCTGATCTTCTGAAATGTTCTCATGGGCCAGTTCGTCCAGTATTCGGACTGCCCGCTGCGTCCTATCCCGCGCCATTTCCTCCATCTCCCCGTAAACAGAGCTCTCCCGTTTTGCCGGCATGTTATCGATAAGGAGAAGGGCGATTTGGAATTTAATTTGTACAAGCTCGAGCAGGCTGCCTATGTCTTTGAGACCCGAATAGGCTGTTTCCTGAATCTCGTTGGCTTTTTCTAATTCATCTTCCTTTTCCCTCATCCCTTTTAGAGTGGAAGACCAGAGTTCTTCAAGAGGATATTTCACAACCGTCCTCCTTTTCCAACTTATAGAATGTAGCCTATCGCAGGTTATATAAACCAACCCAATAAATATTGAATTAATAAAAAGAAAATGTGCGGGTGAAACCGCTATCA
>CBDUZM010000257.1:0-5254 GCA_965371685.1 uncultured Spirochaetaceae bacterium
AATCTTCTCCGTGGTAGACTTTCCCATTAATGACAATTCCTAAACCCAGTGCTGTACCGCTATCTAAATGACGCATTTCATCTTTTTCCTGAAAATCACCCAGCACGAATATAAAATTCCTTAATTGGTTTTCACCATGTAGGGCTATTTCTGCCCAGCAGCAGCAGCGCGCATTATTCTCAATAAGTATTGGTGTATCTATACTCTCCGATATTTCCTGAAAAAAATCGGCATTGTCTTTTATACTCATAGGGATTGAGTATATAATGTTGCCCTCTTCCGGATTTATCATACCCTGCAAACCGACACCTATCCAGATTACCAGGTTAATAAATTCTTCCGTCAGGTTCGATGCATTCAGCTTTATCCGGTCTATTCTCGAAGAAATAATATCTCCCTCCAGATTTACCGCTGTACACGTAGAATAGTCAGGCAGCAGCTCGAAGCCTAATATGCATCCAAAATTATTATTCAAAGCGAGTTTTATCGGCTTTCTTCCTCCGGAAGAAGAAGCCTCTCCTTCTGCTATGGCCTTGACAACCCTTCTGTCAAGCAGGAACGATACAATACGAGTAATTGTTGATTGATTCAGGCCGAGTTTTTTCGCTATATCTGTCCGGCTTATACCCCTGTTGTACCTGATTGTCCTTAATACCCGGGTTAAATTGATGCCGTACTGCTGTTTTTTCGCTATCATGAATATTCTCTAAAGCTATAAAACTGTTTAGTTGCTTTATTATAACAACTAGGATAACATTATTTCTATGACTGTCAATAGGCAGAGGGAGCGATAATCATGTTAAAAGCCATGTTAAAAGCGGGAACGAGTCGTATCTGTATTACACCCGGTGCAGATCCCGGGAAGGTGAAGTCATATAGAAATCCGCCGCCGCCGGGCATCTATCACGATGTTTTTACCAAAGCGCTTGCCCTGGAGGATGAAAAAGGCGAAAGGCTGGCGATAGTGTCAATAGATATTATTGACACCGACAGGGATTTGCTGGATGAGATAAGAAATGGAATTAAGCGGAAAACCGGCCTGGCGGCTAACCAGCTTTTACTGTGCGTTTCCCATACCCATAGCGGTCCCATGCGCAAAGATTCACTTCAGCCCTTTGGCCTTGATGTCAGCAGTTACCGCAGATTGGTCATAGACCGTGTGATTAAGGTGGTGGAAGAAGCCTTTAACCATCTTGAGCCTGTAGATCTCTTCTTTGGGCGGGGAAAGCTTTCCATTTCCATCAACCGCCGCTGGCGTAATCCTGCAGGACATCCCGTCTGGAGGGGGAATCCTTTTGGAGAGGTTGATCCTGAGGTTGGTGTATTACGGGTGGAGAATAAGGAGGGAAAGATTACCGCTGTTTTAATGAGTTACGCCTGCCATGCGAGCTCAATCGGAACCAGGCTGATTGGAAATGATTATCCCGGCTTTGCGGAGGAGATTATTGAAAACAGGTATGATGGAAGCATTTCTCTCTTCGCCCAGGGGTGCAGCGGGGAAATTAAGCCTTATAATGTTGGTCCGGCCAACAGGTTTATGTATGGCATTCCTCCTGCTGTTGCTGCGGGTTTAGGTTGGGAGCTGGCAAAGGAGGTCAGCAGGATAATCGAGGAAACTCCCAATGAGAAAGTGGTGGGAGATATTCAAATTAAGAGACGTATTATTGAATTACCCATGGAGGGTCCTCCCTCAAAGGAGGAAGCTGAAAGCATTAAAGGCGTCCATCAGGACGTTTGTTCCAGTTGGGGTAAATATATGTTGAAGAAGATAGAGGAGGGCAAGATAAATGAAGTTCCCTCTTCGCTTCCCTATGAGATTGAAATGATAGGTATAGGAGAGCGGTTTCGCCTGGTTGCCCTTCAAGGGGAGCCTTGCGTGCGTATTGGTTTGAGGATTAAAGAGCAGTTGACTGTCAATGCAGCAGAAATTTCCAGGGAGGCTGAGAATATACGTTCTGTCTTAGTATTCGGGTATACAAATGGAGAAGAATGTTACATTCCTTCCCGGGAAATATCGGTTGCCGGTGGATACGAGGCAGAATCTTATCTATTCAATAATTGGGCAGGACCCTTCAATCCGGGGATCGAGGATCTTATCGTGAAGACAGCACTGGAAATGGACGGTACGATATCTTAAGGAGGAACGAGTTGAAATACATCAGCTTTGGAAATACCGGGATTAAAGTTTCTGAAATATGTCTCGGTACAATGATGTTCGGAGAGCGTATTGATGAAAAACCTTCCATCGAAATAATGCACAGAGCCTTTGATGAAGGAGTGAATTTTTTTGATACTGCAGGCAGTTATGGTGGGGAATACGGTCATACAGAGGATATTGTGGGTAAAGGGATAAAAGGATTCAGGGACAAGATCTTCCTTGCCAGTAAGATCCGGGGAGTGGATACCGGGAGTATCCTTGGAGGAATAGACGAGAGTCTCACCCGGCTGCAGACTGATTATCTTGACCTTTACCAGATACACTGGCCTATAAAAGGAATGAGGCTTGGTGAGATGATGGAAGCTCTGGACATGGTCGTTAAATCGGGGAAAGCGCGATTTATAGGATGCTGTAATTTTCCTGCATGGGTCCTGGGATCATCCAATGCATATGCAAGCCTGAATGGTCTTGCGGCCATGGTCTCTCACCAGCTTCCATATAATCTGTTGGAGCGGGGCGTTGAGGTAGAGGTTTTACCTATGGCCAGGACGGAGAATATAGCAGTCATGGTTTATCGTCCTATTGCAATGGGAATTCTGACCGGAAAGTATATGCCCGATGAGCCTATGCCGGAGGACTCCAGGGCAAAGACAGACGAACGCATAACCGAGTGGCTTGATCTGTTTGGTGAAGGCCTGTTGAAGTTAAGAAATTTTGCCATACACCGCGGTGTTTCTGTTCTGGACGTATCAATGGCATGGGTAAGATCCTCACCTGCGGTTACATGCCCGATTATGGGGGTCAGTTCGGTCGCACAGTTCGAGAGCAACCTCAAGGTATTGGAATTTTCTTTGAGCCCCGAGGAGCGTGATGAGGTAAGCTCTTTTTTTGATGCTGAGGTGAAAGAGGTAAGCGGGGGCAACTATGGTCCTTTGCGCCGCGATCTTGAACTGGTCGCGAGCATTAATGCTGCACCCGGTGGAAGTTAAAGATGTCGGCAAAAGAGTTGTATGACAAATTTATGATTACCAGCATGGTAGCCGGCTTCGAGCCTGTGGAGGTAATTTCCGCCTCGGGATGCAAGATACGCGGCGCCGATGGGCGGGAATACCTTGACTGTTTCAGCGGTATTGCCGTAACGAATGCGGGGCACGGCCATCCGAAGATTATAGAAGCGGCTAAAAGGCAGATAGACGACCTGGTACACTGCTGTACATATGTGTATTATAATCCCCGGGCTGCTGAATTAGCAAAAATGCTGTCCGAAATAACACCGGGTGGGCTCAGGAAGAGCTTCTTCGGGAACAGCGGGGCTGAAGCGCTTGAAGGCGCAATGCGTTTGGCGAAACAGTTTACCTCCCGCCGTGAATTGGTGTGTTTGACGCATAGTTTTCACGGGCGTACTGTCGCTACCTTGAGTATTACAGGGAACAGCGGCCGCAAAAAAGGCGCCGGTCCCTATCTGTCCGGTGTTGCCTTTGCTCCTGCACCGTATTGCTACCGCTGTCCTTTCAAACTTTCTTACCCCTCCTGTGATACGGCCTGTGCCCGGTACATCGAGGATGTGATTCGCTTTCAAACAGCCGGTGATTTTGCAGCATTCATTGCCGAACCGGTTATGGGCGAGGGTGGAATCATTACACCGCCAAAAGAGTATTTTGATATAGCCGTTGATATTGTTTTAAGCAATAACGGCCTTTTTATCGCGGACGAAGTACAGAGCGGATTCGGCCGAACCGGTAAGCTCTTCGCTATCGAACATTACAATGTGAAACCCGACATAATGTGCATGGCAAAGGGAATCGCAGATGGGTTCCCGCTGAGTGCCTTCATCGTTCGTGAAGATATAGCCGAGGCCTTCACCCCGGGCGATCATCTCTCCACTTTCGGGGGGAATCCTGTTAGTTGTGCCGCTGCGATTGCGAATATCTTAGTGATGGAAGAGGAGAAGCTGCCTGATAATTCGGCTGCTCGCGGTAAGCAGATAATGGATAGACTCAAGCCCCTGATGGAAAGTAATAAGCTCGTAGGGGACGTTCGGGGTAAAGGCTTGATGATCGGTGTAGAGCTGGTAAAAGACCGGAAATCGAAAGAACCTGCTCCGGAGAAGGCAAAAAAGGTCCGTGACCTTTGCAGGGAAAGAGGAATACTCGTAGGACGGGGTGGACCATTTGCCAATGTGGTCCGCCTGCAGCCACCTTTAATCCTTTCGGAAGATCAGGCTGATCGTGCTGCGGATATATTGATACAGGTTATTAAGGATGTTTCGGATTAGTACTGGAACGGAAGCTTATCGTATTTGCTGTTACATTGCTTAATGGCAGTACATGAAGGAGATGATTGATATGACTTTAAAAGATGCGATTAAAATACGTCGTTCGGTGCGTAAATTTCAGAAGAAACCTGTACCGCGGGAAATCATACTCGAGCTGCTCGATGCAGCCCGGTGGGCGCCGTGTGCAAACGAGTGCTGGAGGTTCGTTGTGGTTCAGGATGAAGACCGTAAACAGCAGCTGGTTAAGGCAGCCAGGCAGGAATGGATTGCGTCGGCGCCGGTTATCATGGTTGTCGGCGCTGACCTGATGGAGCGGCCGCAAATTGCGGGACGATGGGATGCCTACAAATTCCGGGAGATATTTCCCATACAGGATACAGCGGCGGCGATTCAAAACCTGATGCTGGCTGCCGTGGAACAGGATCTGGGTACATGCTGGATCGGTTCTTTCAATGAAGGGGATGTGTCGCGCATCGTACATTTCCCGTTTGAAATTCGTCCTGTCGCAATGATTACGATTGGATACCCGGCGGATGAGCCGAAAAAACGCCAACGCCGTTCATTGGACCGGGTGGTATCCTGGGAGAGCTATCAGGATATTTAAGGGGGTATATATGAAAACTGTAAAATGGGCGGAGCTTACAGGACCTGAAGTAGCGGAACTGGCTCAAACCACCGATGTGGCTATTCTTCCGGTGGGCTGTCTTGAGATGCACGGGCCTCATCTTCCCACCTCGACAGATGCCATTGTAGCGGAAGGAGTAAGCATACTGGCTGCCGAGATGGAGAGAGCCGTGGTGCTCCCAACACTGTATTATAAT
>CBDUZM010000258.1:0-5240 GCA_965371685.1 uncultured Spirochaetaceae bacterium
GGAAACGAGCGCACCGGGTATATTGGCGTCCCGGCCTACGAGAGTACTGATAACAGGATTTTTGAATACTCCCTGAAAGAGGGCTGTATCATATTTATTGGAAGACGGTTCGATTGTCCACATAAGACCATGGCGGGCGCGTACCGGATTCACTTCGTTTTGCCCCGCGATGACCGTGCTCTTTCTAAAACTCATGCCGACTTCATAAACAACCAGGCGTGTGTTTAAAACGTCTTTTGCAAGGGTCGGAAGAGGTAAAGTGATCCGGCCGTCTGACGGAACGAGCGACTGGTCGTAGGCGAAAACGATCCGTTTAAAGCTGTGCGGCGGTATCGGGAAGATTTTTGCGGAAAAGATACCGCTCCCGGTCCACTCACCCAGGGCCGGATCGACCCGGCGCCTGGTTACCGCTTCGTAAACCTGACGCCCTTTCACCGGCTCCACTACCTGAGCTGAGCGAAGCTCTCCCCAGTCCAATTCAACCCGATCGGTTTTCCACTTTGCCGGCAGGGATATTTCAGGCGTGAGCAGGATGTCCGGCGGAGTCGGAGTGGGATTCAGAAGATCGGGAAGTTTACCCGGATCGACGGCGCCCGGACCGGCTTCAACTCCACTTCCCGAATACATGCCGAGATAACAGGGACTCGATCTGTCGGGAAGTTCCACCATGAGAGTCCCGCTGATTGTCTCGGATGAAGGATTCTGAAAGACCAGGTCAATAACGACTCTGGAACGATGGCCTGCAACGGTAATCAAAATATCCTGGGCGATCAAGGGAAGCGGTTCCATTTCCGGTTTATCTACACGCGCCATCAGCTCCGGAGGACGCACACGAAATACCGGTCTGGTTGACGGCTTTTGCGGAGCGAGCTGTTCATACGTTTCTGATTCCTGATACGTGCCTGCTTCGGCCCTTGCCTTAGCGTCCGGCCCATCTTCGTCTTTATGAACTTGTGAGTCTTCGAGGATTTCAGCCTCTTCGCTATCTGCATAGCCGGGCATTTCCCGTTCGGATGCCGTCCATTTACTGCCGGTGCATCCTCCTGAAATCAGGATACAGAGCATAAGGATAAGGATATTTTTCATGGATCTCGGTTCCTTGCCGTGAAAAATGGTATTTTTTTCAGGTTCTATTTCAATTATCGGCATTCTTTGAAGGAGTCATTTGCGCTGTTATTTCTTTTATCCCCTCTTCAATTCTTCTCAATGCTTCCTGAATATCTTCTTCCTTGTGCGAATAGTTTACATAAGGTACTGTGTACAGCGACACACCATTCCGGTAACAGCGTTTGAAGAATTCCTTCATAACGGATGAGCTTTGAAAGTTGAAAAAAGGGCAAACCGGGAAGCCTTCCATTTTTGCGGATATTTCATACTTGTTTAATAACGACTGGAGCCCCTCCTTCATGAGCCTGCCGATTTTCCAGAGATGCTCTATCACACTGTTTTCCAGATAGAAATGCATAGCTGCTTTTGCCGCGGCAAGAGAAAGCGTTTCACCCCCGAAAGTGGAGGAGATGCCTATTTCTTTAGCGGAGTCGATAAGGCCGGACTGTCCTAAATAAGCTGAAAGGGGCATCCCGTTGGCAAGTCCTTTTCCAAAAACCGCCATATCCGGATCGAAATCAAAATACTGATGCGCTCCGCCAACGGCTAATCTGAAACCTGTTACAATTTCATCCATAATCATCAAGCTGCCATATTTTCTGGTAAGTTTCCGTAACGCAGGTAGAAACGCTTTTCCCCGATCCATCTGAGCATAGTCAGGCGCGACAACTACAGCCGCTATATCTTTCCCTTCACGAAGGAAAATATCTTCCCAGCTTCCGATTTCAGCCCAGGGAAGGGATTTGTGTAAGTCCTGAAAAACCAGGGGGATTCCTCTGTCAGGTTTGCTCCCTGCAATTCCAACCGGCATGTATCCCTGCCTGCTTAACACATTCAGCCAGCCGTTATAACCGCAATGGACGATCTTGTTCCTCTTCGTGGCATTCCTTGCTATCTTTATACAGGCGGCAATGGCTTCTCCTCCGGTTTTAAGGAAACGCACCCTTTGTGCACAGGGAATTAATTCTGTCAGCAGTTTCGCTACCTCTCCTTCCAGAGGATGTGGGTGGCCGAATACAATGCCTTTTTCCAACTGCTCTTCAATGGCTGTATTGACTTCAGGAATACAGTACCCCAACGTGACGGGACCCAATCCGTTGCGAAAATCAATATACTCGTTTCCATCCGCGTCCCAAACCCTGCAGCCTTTTCCTTGTAAAATTACAGCAGGTTCGGATTTTTCGAACAATGGAGCTTTAGAGGATGTTGAGGAACCTGCTGCCAGGTAATTTATACTTTCTTTATACATTCGCCAGGATTTATCCATGGAATACTTCATTCTCTCCTCCTTCAGCTAAAATTTATTAACGTCTGCGTATTGCCGTAAGTTATAGCCTTGAAATCTTTTTGAGGTATATCCGGCGCTTTAATTTTCATGACAGCGGAACGTGTGTAGAGAATGGGGGTATGGGAACCGAACAGGATTCTGGCTGCCGGGATCTCTTCAAGCAAAGCGGAAACCGTATTCAAGGTTTCTGTAAAAGAGATATCCACATAGATATTCGAGCTGTTGCAAACCAGGTCGATTGCCTCTTTGAAATAGGGGCACAGGGCAATGACAGGAATTTCGGGAAAACGTCCGGCGAGTTTGATAATTTCTCCGGGGTTGACTCCCGCTATTTTAAAAAGCGGGTGTTGATTCCTCTCGTCTTCCAGGCGAATCTGAACCATTAAGGGCGCCTTTTGGCCGGCCAGGTCATCCATAAGTCTTTCCACAACCGGGAGGGAGAGGGAATAATTATGATAATTCGGGAAAACTTTAACGGCTTCAGCGCCCCAGTGGAGACACCTTTCGAGGCTTTCCCTCCAGTTTGAAAGGGAGGGATTGATTACCCCCACAGGTAAAAGGTTCGAAAAGGATGCCAGGCGGGGGAGGAGACTGGCATTGCCCCAGTCCGGATCGGGATACAGCACGGCGTCGAGAGAGGACACGAGAGCTTTCGAGATCCCTTCCCCCGACAGTTTGTTGTCCAATCCTTTCAGATTATTGTATGGGAATTTCTGGAAAGGCCAGCGACCGAAAGATACATTAACGTCAACAATCATTTTATCTCCAGAAGCCGCATTGTATTTACACCCAATATCAATCTACGTTCCTTTTCACTTATCTTTGCTCCATAGATACGACCCAGTTGAGATGAAAAATCACGGCCGGGGGCATCCGAGCCGAAGAGTATGCGTTCTGCCCCCAGTTTCTCCACCCCATATTCCACCACCCCTGAGACAGGTTGAGAGCCGGACGTATCGACATAGACATTGGGGCAGGGCATTATATCTATAATACCCCTGACGCCGCCGCCCGAGAGATGCGCCATGATTATATTCACCCCGGGGAAGCGGCAAGCCAGGTTCGCGATGTCCGAAGGATCGGATTCGTTGAAAGCTTTATTGACTGTCTTGTACCAGCTGTGGTGCAGTACTGGAACACCGAGTTTCCCGGCCTTTTCCATGATCGGATCCAGGCGCGCATCCCTGGCATTGACCGACACTTCGAGCTTGATCCCCTTGAAGTGGTTTTTTACTATACAGCGCTCAATTTCTTTTACATTGAAGTCTTTTTCATGAGCAGGATTCAGGAAACAGAAACCGATCAGAGTATCGGGGTACTTTTGTGCTATTGCGATTGTCGAATCGTTGATCTTCCCGATTTGATCGGGATCAGGATCGTAGCCGAAGTGCAGAACATCGCCCAAAAGGCAAAGCCTGTCGATACCTGCTTTTCGTGCAGCCCGTATCATCTCATCCGTTGTTTCCAGGGGTCTGTCCAGGCGCGGGTGGGTGTGGATGTCAATAATCATCTATCTCTCTATTTAAAGTATACTCGATCAAGCCCCGTTTGATCTATCATAATCAATTGTTTATGCGGTTGCATTTTTACAGATCTCTCCATAATATGCCGGTATACTATGACAAAATTTATCTATATTGCAGACACTCACGCGGGGACAGACTTTATGGGATACCAGCAGCAGAAAGGTTATCCTGAAAAGCTGCCGGATATACTCGCAGCTTTCGATGCATGGATTAACGAAGAAGGCGGCGTTGATTTCGTGCTTCACGGCGGTGATATGATCGACAGTGCTACTGCAGACAATATACGAAATGCCGCCCGGTTATTCCGGTTGTCGGTCCCGGTTTACCTGTGTCTCGGTAACCACGATTTGACGGAGAGGGCAAGCCTGGATTTATGGATGGAATGGGCGCCTCGTTTTTTCCCGAAGGCTTCCCCCGGCTACTCGATCGAAACGGACGACTGCGTGGTCAACGTAATTCCCAACCACTGGTGCGATATTCCGTATTTCTGGTCCGATAAGCAGGAAGCCTGCTTGTTCGAAGACCAGCTCGCACAACTCGAGGCGCAGTTGAAATCACACCGGGAATCGGTCCACATGCTGTCTACACACAGCCCGGTATTCGGGCTGCCCCCGGAGCAGACGGGGTTACCCGATCCTTTGCACACTCCGGTGGAATCCTTCAGCTCCTGCGTGACGGATCTGGTTCGCTCATATCCGCAGGTTCGGTGTGTTCTCGGAGCTCACAATCATATGAATATGAATGTCGCCGTGGACGGGATTAACTATGTGACTGCCAGCGCATTGTCCGAGGCGCCGTTCGAGTTCAAGCTTTTTACAGTTGCTTCAGGCTCAGTCAGGATGTCGACGATAGGCCTGTTCGATCGTATAAACTTCAAAGCGGAGTACGACTTCAACAAGACTTACGTGCAGGGAAGGAGAAAAGACCGGGAAATCCTCTAACGGGCATGCCCATGCTGCCCCAACAGTCAGGGATTGGTTATCTCAAAGTCGGCGTCGCTCTCGTCGTAAACCGACGTGGCCAGGTCTGTAACCCGCACCGTGTAGTTCGTGCCTGCTGCCTGGTCTGAAGGGATGTTCCAGGTATAGGAGCCGGTGTCTGCAGTGCTTGCCGTTATTTCCGAATCCAGGCTGCCTCCCTTGTACAGCTCGATCTTCACGCTACCCGACCCGCTTGAGGTCCAGGTCACGTCATGAAGAGTATCAGCCGCCCACGACTCGCTTCCGTCGGGTGCGCTCACGGTTATCTTCTCTATCGTGAAGGAGGCGTCGCTCTCGTCGTAAACCGACGTGGCCAGGTCTGTAACCCGCACCGTGTAG
>CBDUZM010000259.1:0-5230 GCA_965371685.1 uncultured Spirochaetaceae bacterium
CTGGCAGGGAGCAAAATTCTGCCGGAATTCAACCGAAAATGAAGTTTTCGGTCAGGCACTAATTAGGGCTTGCTGAAAAAAAATAGCAGATAACAGCTTTAATCTTTCACCCGTTATTTGAATGATGTAAGGTCAAATGGATTTGACCATGCTTTACTGCCGTCAGGTCCGACCACCTCGAAACGGACCCATCTTGCATTGGGGGGTAAGTTAAAGGCGGCACTCGTAAAAGTGCGTCCTTTATTTCTATACTCTGTGCCAAAAGTGTCACAAACAGCAACAATACGGCGGGCTTCAGATGAGCGCACGGTAGCCTCTACAACCACCCGGTCATCTTTGGATTCATCGACCCGCTTGAGTTGAATATCATGAATTTCCGGACCTGAACTGGAGTAACCGGATCCTTTTTCCATCGCCTCTATAATTGCACCGGCTGTTAGCTCTTTAACCCGGACCATGGTCCAACCCCGGTAGGTATCCCGCTCCTCAGTATCAGCGGCGTGAGAATCGTCCGATCCAATAGCAGGATACAGCCTGTTTTCCTTTTCCATCCAGTCGGTCCAGTGAACGGACGACTCTCCCCTGCCTGCGCATTGGCATGTAGTATTAAATACCTCAACACCTGCCAGCCCGTGGAGGGGCAGCGTATCCTGAATAATATTGACAGAACTCCAGTAGGGATGCGCAAGCCAGATAGATCCTCCCTGCTCTTTGACCTGATCAATCACATGCTGGGGGGGCATTTTTGGCGCCTCAATATGTTCTTTTATGTTAAAGGCAAGAAAGTGGTGCGGTTGACCGCCAAAAGGATTTTGCGGGTGAAGCTCGGCGCTCTGTATCAGGATAAAATTATCAGGGCATGTGACGCTGTTTATAGGTGTAATTGTGCCATGGTCGGTTATGCATAGAAAATCATACCCATGCTCTATATAACCGTCCACTCGCTCCTGCGGAGACACCCTTCCGTCGGAATTCGTGGTATGGGAATGAGGGTTGCCCTTTAACCATACATAACCGTCTTCAGACTTAAGACCAAATGGACTGACCAAGCTATTCGCAGTTGTGTTTGATACCATGTATAAATCTCCCTTAAATGCGGTAAATCGCTTTCGGTGCATCGTAAAATATTGTTTGAATTATTGCTATAGCAGTATCCAGAGTGTACCAACCTTTTTCCACCCTCTCTGCCAGAATCTCCCCCAGAATCTGCTTGACCAGCCTGAGCTTCGGGTAGCACCACTCGCAGTGATAGGCGTCCGAGAAAAACCCGATGATTTTATTGGCCGGTATCATATCCAGCCTGGTTTCCAGAGATTTTTTAATGTAGAACGGATACAGCGTATGCCACCAGTATCCCGCCACGCTGATGTTTGGTATGTGCTTTGCAAGAACGGCAATGTCCTGGGTGTAAATATCGGAAGCGGAGCTGATGTTGAAGTTAAAATCCTCAAACCGGCAGGCCAGCCTTCCGGCAGCACCGCAGAAGCTTTCGCTCCAGTGGGTAATGGGCCTGTGCGGTAAAAGAACCTCGGCGCCGACGATAAGCTGTATAGTCTTAAGGTCGTATTTCCTCAAGCTTTCCAGGGAAGATACCATGCCGAAATATGTAACGCTTCCCAGCTCCGTGTGGTTGAGCGGCGCCCCCTTCGTCGCTTTTCTCAGAATGCGGCTGACATTATCTTCATCGGCCAGCTCATCGGTCATGTAAGGCAGGACCCAGGCGCCGAGAAACTTGAGCTCGCTTATGGGAAGCTTCCCGATCATCGTAATCAAAAAGTCTCGAAAATCCGCCGCCTTCCTGATCTCCCGCCCGAAGGAAGCTTCCATCTGTAAGAGCTTCGATTGGGGGCTGTTCTTTCCATCAATTATGTTGACCCGGCGAAGAGCTTCACTGGCCTTGAGTATTCTTTCCGAATCGGGCCTGCCGACTGATTCTACCGAAATGCACTGTTCGATCCCGCAGAAATCTTCGAATACTCTTTTCTCCCAGTTCCTCTCCTTTCCGCGTTCGCTCACAAGTGTAAAAAGCTTCTCAACGTTGGTTTGGGATATATCATTATCGAAACCGTAAAGATCCTTGAGAAGCCATCTAAGAAGCAGCGCCAGGGTCGTGTTCCCTATGTTGCGAAGGTAAGGGATCGAACGTCTTACCCGCTCGAAAGGTTCCATCTGTGGATCGGCCAATTCATGAGGCAGACCCTTCCCGGTCACTTCATTCTGGCCCATCCCGGAAGATACCAGCTCGATCCATACGTGGTGGTAGAGGATAATGTCAGCCAGGCTGCGGGCGGACGGCTGTGCCGGATCGAGATGGCAGTGGGGATCGATAACCTTCACGGTATTCAAAGCCCTGGTGATTTTGTCTTTAATGTCTCTGCTTTGCATACTTGGTCCTCCTTCAATCCGCCAACTCTATGACCCGGCCGTTCTCCTCCGGCGACCGGATAACCGCCAGGACTATCTTGAGACTGTAGAGCGCTTCTTCCGGTTTGATGATATCCGGCTTTCGGTTCTGCCGGATGCATTCTACGAAGTATCTAATCTCTCTCAGAAAGGGATTCTCCTTTTCGATTTCCGGGTACCAGGGATCTCTGTCGGGCTCGAAAACCGCAACAGGCCTTTCCGATCGCTTATCGTACTCTATGCAGCCCTTTTCGCATAAAATACGAAGAAAAAAAGTTTTTGGGAATCCCCCGGGCATTGAGTAGCTCGCTTCAAAGGTCGCTGTTACACCGGACTCGAAAGCAGCCAGTACCTGGACGTGATTCCATATCCCGTTTTCGTCCTTCAAGCCCAGGGCTGCCACCCGATCGACCGGACCGAAAACCCAGTGGCAGAAGTCGGCATCGTGCACCAGCAGGTCCGCCGCCGCTCCACTACTCAGCCTAGGATCGCCGAACCAGCCTCTCCAGAACGGGTACGGGTTGAGCCTGGCTGCGTAAGCAGATTTCGGCGCGCCTAAAATCCCCCGGCTTAAAAAACTCCTTATCCATTCGTACTCGGGAAAGAATCTCAGCACCTGCCCCACCATAAATATGCTGCCGCTCTTTTCCGCCAGTTTCACTACCTGCTCAGCCTCACCCAGCCTCAGGCCTATCGGTTTTTCGCATAGCACATGCTTTCCCGCCTCCAGGGCTTTCTCTGCCTGCATTGTATGGAGAAAATCGGGCGAGCATATATCGATTATGTCAGCATCGCCCTCATCCAGAACTTCGTCGAGGGAAGAAAAGACCTTTCCGCCGAATCGAGCACAGAGCTTCTCTGCCTTACTCGTTACAGGGTCGGCGAATGCATAAATTTCTACCCCCGGAAGCTTCATGTAGGCTTCCGCATGAGAAGATGAAATATCCCCGGCGCCGATAATACCGACTCGCAGCACTGTCAAGCATCCTCACGATTTAATACGCACACTCGTTATTCGCGGTTCGTTAAATGAACGGTTCACCGCCGCTGTATTTCGCCACAGCCTCTCTGCTCAGAGTCAAACCGAGACCGGGCACATCGGGTATAGCCAGCATACCCTCTCTGTCGAGAGCCCATCCGCCCTCGGCAATTTCGTCGACATAGGGAGAGCCTATCAGGTATTCCACCATATCCGTGTCAGAAAAGGCCGATGCCAGCTGCAAATCCGTTGCCAGCCCGACAGCCGTATTCCATCCATGGGGGATGAACCGAACCCCATATTCCTCCGCCATCCAGGCGATCCGCCGCGATTCGGTTATGCCGCCCACCTTAGTTACATCCGGCTGAACGATGTCCAGGGCGCCGGCTTTCAGCCATGGCTGAAAAGACTGCCGACGGGTCAGGACTTCTCCTCCCGAAATCGGAACCTTTGATCTCAACCTGAGCCGCACATAATCGTCGAGAGCATCCGGCTTGAGAGGCTCTTCAAACCAGGCTACATCGTACTCCGCCAGCATCTCTGAAGTCCTGAGCGCCCACTTGTACCCGCGGTTCCAGAAGGCGTCGCTCCCTCCGGCATCCACCATCAGTTTAACATCGGATCCCACCGCTTCGCGTGCCGCTTTCACAATAACCTCATCGTAAGCGGCATCTTTCCTGCCAAACGGGCCCCAGCCTATCTTGAAGGCTTTGAATTTCCTTTCTTTAAGCTCTCCCAGTATCTCGCTCAGGGCGCCAGGCTCGCGAATAAGGATCGACGCATAAGGCTGCACTCTCTCGCGGTACCTTCCGCCCAGGAGACGGCCCACCGGCTGCCCTGTCGCCTTACCAAGTATGTCCCAAAGAGCTATATCGATACCGCTTATTGCATGGGTAACAGAGCCTCCCCGACCCAGCCAGAACATGTTCTGCCGCAGCTTTTCACTCACTCGCTCGGGCTCCAGGGCATTCTCATCCCGGTAGAGGGGTTCCAGCACAGCCAGTGCGCTTCGGACCAGATCGACGTTTGTAAATACACTGCCCAGGCCTGTTATTCCTTCGTCCGTGATTACGGCAACAAGAGTCTGAACGCAATTTTCCGGCTGTAGTTCCTCGCTCCAACCGCCTTCCGGAGTGGCGCCCCGAAGGCCGACGGTTCGTATCTCCTTTATCTTCATGTGTATGACTCCTTCCAGGGTCACGGTTATCTTTTATTAGAACCGAATCTTCGACTGAACAGGCCCTGTATGGCGGTCGGATCTCTTCCCTATCGGCCATTTCTGCCATTCGGCGACTACTTCGATCAACCCTTTCACCGCCGCCTCGAAGATCAGCTTTCCTTTTTCCTTCGTCGCCTTCCGTGGGTCGCCATGGACGCCGGTCTTTGTCCACCTTCCCCAGTAGTCGCTGAACCGCACCGGGTAATTCGGTGTGCTATCGGAGCTCAAATAGGATCCGGCTACGTCGCTGTCGGCAACGGCTCTTTCCATTTTAACCCTGTCCGGCGCCAGGTACAGATAGAGAGATGTCTCGAACTCATCCGCATGAGCCATGACATCCGTTTCTTTTACCTGGTTGAATGCATCGGTTGCCAGAACAAGGTAGTTGACAGCGGCGCAGAGAGAATCTGTATCCAGCACGGTCTTCCTGGCCACAATATCAACCAAAGGGGTATTCGATCCGTGGCCGTTAACGATAAGAATCTTTTTAAATCCATGATAGGCAACACTCTTTGTGATATTTAAGCAGAAAGAGATGAACACTTCAGGCTCAATGTGAATGGTACCGGGGAAATCCATATGATGCATATTCATGCCGTAAGAAACGGTAGGAAGCACCATTACCTTAT
>CBDUZM010000260.1:0-5226 GCA_965371685.1 uncultured Spirochaetaceae bacterium
AAGATGCCCACAGGTAAAGCTTTGTTTGTCTTTGATACAAGCTACTCGGCCAGGAATACTAACCGGTCCCTTGCCGCCCAATTGCTCCGATTTATACTGACAACCGACGACTCGTTGAAGGAATTCGCCGTTCTCTGTTTCGATGTCAGGCCGACACTTCTGACTCCGGGATTCGTGTCAAACACCGCAGAAGCACGCGAGCATTACCTCTCGCTCCTCGAGCAGATCCGGCTGGAAGGCGCCACGAATTTCGAGTCTGTTCTGGATTTCGTGAGTACCCAGCCGGACCTGCAGTCGTCCGATACTGTTTTTCTGCTGAGCGACGGTCAAATTACCTGGGGAAAAGAGAGCCCATCTCAAATGATAGACCGATTTTCCTCGCTCATGCAGAAACGCTGGGTATGCTACACCTTCGGAACATCGCCGAACAACAGGCGCCTCTTTGAATCGCTTACCCGAGAGAACGGCGTTATTCTTCATGCTTCCGACGGGCAGGACCTTCTCGAAACCGCCCGGGCTCACAGGCAATCGGAGTACCGGTTGGAAAGTGTTTTCTCACCTTTTCAGGACGAGATTATCGTAGCGGGCGATCCCAAGCTGCTGTACCCCGGACAGGTTATAGAAATGGCTGTACGGATGCGGAATCCTTCACCCACGCTGCGGCTGGTAGTGACGATCGATGGTAAAAACAGCGAAATGGTCATACCTCTGTATGAATCACAACTTACCAGCAGCCTGGCGGCGAGGGCATGGGCCGAAATGTATGTCGGCAGGCTGCTCGATGAACCGGACGACAACACAGTTCAGGCGATCTACAGCCTTTCAAAACATTTTGCTCTGGCCAACGATTATGCTTCGTTCATTATTCTCGAAACAGACGAAGAGTATCAGCAGCATGACATCGTCACCCGAGAGCTGGACTTTCGCAGAGTTCAGGAGCTTCTGCGACTGCATACTGCGAGCCAGGATGAAGAGATCCACCTTCTCTCCGGTATGCGCGTACCGGACGATTTGGGAGAAACCCCGGTGCAAATCGTTGCAAGCCTCTCCGAGATCAAAGAGACGCCTGTCTGGGTTTCGCCGCAACAGCCGCAGATCGTCTGGGGTCCTAAAGTCCTGCTTGAAAAACCATCAGCAGAGCATACGAAGGACACTCCTGCGGCTCTGTACCTTCTTGCGGTCGAGTTGTTCGGTGAAGCAAGAGCGCTGTTTGAAGCTGAAGTACCGACCAAGCAAGACGCGGGTATTGCTACAGCCGTCGCTTTCCGTGTCCTGTCGTCTATCGCGGAGATAAAACCCCGCGATGACCAGGCCATGCGGCTTTTAGGTTTCGTGTTAATGGAATGGGGACTGTACGAAGAAGCGGAGCGTATATTCGCCGGAGTACGCAGAAGGCGCCCTTTCGAACCGCAAAACCTGCTGCTGGAGGGTATTGCCCAGGCTGCACAGGGTAAGCTTGGTGAAGCCGCCCTGCGTTACGAAATTGTGCTTAAACGCCCTTTTCCCCGGTTCGGGGAATATGTGAAATCAGCGGCCGCCCGTCTCTATTCGGACCTGCTCGATTCCGCCATCCTGGAATATCAGGACGATCCTGCATGGGAGCTCTGGGAGCAGCGCCGCGAGGAAATAAGAATATTCGGGACCGGTTCAAAACCTAAAGGGAGGCTTCTGCTTTTCTGGAATCTCGATGACACGGATGTTGACCTTCACATCCAGGAAGGGAGATTCACCGAAGTCTGGTATCAGAATACAACCTCCCGCTCAGGCGGAAGGCTCTTTTGGGATAATACCGAGGGATTGGGACCGGAGCTCTATGAGCACACCCGAATGTCGCGTAGAGGATTCCAGGTATTCGTCGATTATTTTTCCTCATCGTCGGTGGAAGGCGCGGCGCCTGCGGCCACTTTCGCCGCAGCTTTCACGTATGGAACTTCACAGTCACTGCCCGTCGCCGAGTGGCATACAACGGTTCTCACCGGTGTCGAAGAGGACAGGGTCCTGATCATGCCTGTCTGGAAACGGATGAAATGACGTCAACTTTTTACCCTGGCACTGAGGACCCGCTTCAACTTGTCAACGAATTCGTTTTCCCTCATATCGAACTTGTTTATAAACTGAACCGTTCCGATCTGAAGTTTCATCCCCTCGGATAGGCGGGTTTCTTCCAGGAAGACGACAAGAATGTCTCTTGCTTCGCTGAAAGCCAGGTTAATTTCATTTCTCACATTACGCGACCTGGCCGCATGGGGACTCATGAAGACGAGGCACTGGGTACATTTGATTACCGCTTTCCCCACGATTTCCGGCCATTCCAGGCCGGGTTCGATGCCTTCGTCATACCATATCCGGTATCTGCTCTTGTGCAGCTGATCGATAATCTTGAAGACTTTTTTCATGTTTTTATGAGCATAACTGACGAAGATGTAGGGGTTGCTTCCCTTATAAGCATCGAAGGGGGGTTTATAAGCGGGAGCGTGTGTCTTCACAGCCTTTTTCTTGACAGTGCTCTTTTTGGAAGCAGGACGCTTTTTACCTGCCGCTTTCCCGGGAGCTTTCTTTTTAGCGGGGGCTTTCTTGGAAGCTTTCCCGGCATCCTTCTTTAGTGCTTTCTTTTTAGCGAGGGCTTTTTTCCCTGGCGCTGTCTTCTTAGTCCTGGTTTTCTTGACCGGGGATTTTTTTGTCCTGGCAGGAGCTTTTTTCGCCGACGATGAGCTGGATTTCGCCTTGCCCGGTTTTTTCCCGGAAGCAGTTTTTTTCCTGCCGGCCGGTTTTACCGATTTCCCGGATTTCGAAGATTTTTTAGGGGCGGACTTCCCGGAAACAGATTTTTTTGCCTTTGTACCCTGCCTTTTAGCTGTCATTCTTTTTTCTCCTCGGGGAGCTCCATCCCCCCTATTCTATCTCCGTTTTTCTCTTAATATGGTAGATGGGATAGGTTCCGAACTCTTTCGGAAGTACGATTATCCCCACGTATTTACATTCTAGATTATGTTGGGTCCCCGCCATCAGCAGAGCAGCGAATTGTTCGCTGGCATAGACATTGCCCGGATTGGTGATCGGCTCGATCCTTGCTGCCCTGTTCACATGCGACCCGAAATAATTTGTCTTGTTTAAAATAGGTTCTTTGGCATAATAAACGGGTCCGGAGTGCAGGCCGATGCGAATACTCAAATCCTCGGGCAAGCCCATTTCCCGCCAGTTTGTCTTTCTGACGAAATCTCTTAGATTAAGAGCATACTCTGCCGCGGGAATCATTTCGTCAAAAACGAAGTAGAGGGCATCCCCCCAGATATTCTGAAACACGGGTTTGTGAGAGGAATGCTTAAGATCATCGGCCAGGCGAACCAGGAAATGTTTAAGAAAGCAAGGAAACTGGTCTTCCCTTAACCTGCTGTATCCGACCAGGTCGGCAAAGAGCATCACTTTTACCGCTCTTTTAACATTTTTAAAACGCTCAGGTAAAACGCGGCGCTGTTTCGACGAAGTGGGTACAGGCGCTTTCAAAGCTATCCCCTGTTTGTGCGGGAATTCTTTTAGAATCCGGTTGATATCGATAATATGGATGGGCAGCTTTTTTGATTCCCAGATCTTGATAAAATCGGCCGTTCCTCCGGTGAGAGATTTCTTCCTGCCGTCCCAAGCCGCCAGTAAAACCGGGTCTGTTTCCAGGAGGCGCCCTCTCAGCAGGGCTTTCCCCATAATCATGTAATTGGCATAGGAGAATAACAGATCATCCCCAGCATACTTACCATCGGTGGCTTTGATGATGACCGGAGCGTTCGCCAGAACTTTTTTAGCTCTCTCCGTCCATTCAGATCCCGCGAAGTCGACACTCGTTTCGAAAAAATCTTCCCGGTCAAAAGGCAGAATAATATTGGACTCCCCCTTTCGCTTCTGTAGACATTCCAGAAAGAGGGTATCCGAACCACAGGCCGCGGAGGAATAGCCGATAGCCGCGTTCAAACTATCCAGGATCCTTCCAATTTCCTCCTTTACACGCCCTGCAATTGCCGGGGGGAAACGTTGCTGTTTCCTTCCCGGGGAATCGAGCATATGCCCGGTAAAAGCGATGATCGGAGGCACCCGCAGGATGTTGAAAAGCTCTTCCGGGACATTGATGAAGCTGCTTAAAAGCCTGAGCTGCCGCAGGGTGCTGGCATGGCCTGAATAATTTTTTATACCCTGTTCTTTAGCCAGGCTGAAGTACTTCGACGCCTTCCCATGATCGCCAAGCAGAAGGAATCCCTCTCCCAGGGTCGCATATATCCAGTAGTTGATGTCCGCAGGATTTTTTATAAGGTGCAGGCACCTTTTAAGAACCAATCGAGCCAACTTTTCCGCAGCCGCCTTGTCTCCAATTATCAGGCTCAGGCTGGCGGCATTTATTCCGGAATAATAACCCTTACTCTCCTGGAAAGCCCTGAAATAGAGTTTCCTCGATTTGAGAAGATAAGGATCCTTCCCCCTGCCCCCTCCGGTTATAAGCCACATATCCTTGTAAACACGGCCCAGAATCCCCAGGGTTTCCTCATCGTAATGCTGCCTATTTACAACCAGGCGGGTCAGCAGCTCCCTCGCTTTCCCCAGGAAACCGCATTTAATTAAGGAAAGAGCGTAGAGCTGGGTGATCCTCAGGTGACCCGAAAAATGAGCCAGCCCTTCCTGAAGGATATCGTGGGCAAACATCGACTGGCCGAGTTTATAGGCAATATCTCCCAGTTTTACGAAGAAAAACGGCTCTTTGGCCCATTCGGATTGATCTTTTGCCAGCCAGAGATCGTGGATTACATTCTCGATATTATTCGTATTGAGATTGAGAAATGCCTCAAAGTTTTTTTCCGCCTCGTTACTCATCATCAATCCGCTCCGAACCTGTTCCGGCTATTTTGTTCTTACGAAATCGTGTCTTACGAAATCGTAGCTCGATGTGGTTTCAAAATTCTCATCGACAAAGAGAGCGATATGTCGGTTGTCTATTCTCATAAAGTACGTTGCGGAAAAAGCGGAACTTCACTCGATGAAGCGGCCAATAATCTTGGAACCTCACCGGCGGCAATGAATAAAACCAGCTTTTGAAGTCTTTCTCTTTTATCCGCGGTCGTCGGAGTGTTTGGAAATGTATACTCCCTTGTGTCGAAGACTAAGCGATCTCCGGAAACAGCAAGAAAACCCATCGCTTCGAAGTCGTATTCCAAATTGAACATCTCGAATACCGCGAATCTATTC
>CBDUZM010000261.1:0-5209 GCA_965371685.1 uncultured Spirochaetaceae bacterium
GGCATCGTCCGTATCGTTTACAGAAGAAGAACTGCAGGAGATCGACAGGATCAGTCGCTAATAACTGCCTGTACTCAGTCACGAAGCATCTCTTTCAGCAACAGGCAGCAGTACAGCTGCTGGCGCGGGAGATGAAAGGGACCTTTCCAGTGGTTGCCCTTGAAGTCCAGAGCCACAGAACCGTCTCTGTGGAGGTAGCCTATCCATTCTCCGTACTCCCTGTCAGGAAAATGCTCTAAAGACCAGCCCAGGATCTTCTCAAACCAATCCGAGTATTTTTCTTCTTTTGTCAGATGGTAGGCCAGCAGCGACGCGTAAATCGCCTCGTTATGAGGCCACCAGAGCTTCATGTCCCACTCCAACTGGGCCGGCTGCCTTCCTTCCAGATCAACATAGTACAACAGGCCTCCGTACTCCTTATCCCAGCCCCAATCCAGAGACCAATCGAGAATTTCTACAGCCTTTTCGATCAAAGTCCTGTCTCTTCTCTTTCTCCCCTCCTCCATTATAAACCATGCCGTCTCAATGGCGTGTCCGGGGAGGATACACCTGCCTTCCGGTGAATCGAGAATCTCACCTCCCATTCCGACGGTTTCCAGCAGCACCTTCTTTTCAGGTTTTACAAAATACCGGAACACCTCATCCATGGCTTCGTCGATATACCGGTCGTATTCACCGGTTTCATCCGCCTTCCTGTCCGCGTTCCTCAGAACCTGTAACGTGTTAACCTTGATCATGGCCATGGCGTGGCTGCGGGTCCGGCGGGTTTGCGGGAAAATTTTAGGTTCCAGCGCTTCCGGCCTGCTGCCGAGATCGAGCACGAGTTTTGCCGTACGCCTGGCAAGTTCCAGGGTTTCTGTTTCACCGGAAGCCCTGGCGTATTCGGCCAGTGCGATAATGCCGAAAGTCTCCGTGAACAGATACCGTCTCTTCCTCAAAGGCCTGCCGTCCCGGGTTACCTTGAAGAACATGCGTCCATCCTCGTCGAAACCATATTTACGCATAAAATCCATGCCGTGACGGGCCAAATCGAGCCACTCACTCCTCTTCTCCAGGTCGTTGTACAGCCTGGAAAAGAGCCAGGTTATTCTTCCCTGCACCCACATCGATTTATCGGTACAGAGCACATCTCCCTTTCTGTCCAGATAGGTCATGAAACCGCCGTGCTTTTCATCTACCGAATGATTTATCCAGAAAGGAAGGGTGTTTTCCAAGAGCTCGTCGTGGAAAAAACGTTTCAGTTCTTCAATACGCTCATTCATCATGAATACCATATACACTCCCCATATGCGTCTATAAGGGCGAGGACATTTTCAAGCGGGGTATCGGCCTGTATATTGTGAGCCGTTCCGATAATAAAACCGCCTTTCGTTCCCAGGGTTTCAAATCGCTTTACGACCTCGCCGCGCACTTCCTCCGGAGTACCGAAGGGCAATGTCTTCTGCACGCTCATCGATCCATTAAAGCTCAGGCTTTCGCCGAAATCCTTTTTCAGCTTCCCTCCATTCATGCCCGCCGCCTCTGGCTGAAGCGACTGCAGTATGTCCAATCCCATCTCAATCATCTCCGGTATTATGTGATATACCGATCCGCAGGTGTGGTGCATGGTATAAGCGCCTGCACTCTTAATAATATCCATAAAAGCTTTGAATCCCGGCGCCAGCATGCTCTGCCAGGATTCTTTCGACAGTAGAAGATTCTCCTGCGATCCGAAATCGTCGCCGGTCATGATAATATCGATTTTCCCATTGGCCGATTCCAATATCCGTATTAAATATTCTTTGTAAAAACCGGTGATCCTGTCCCTTACCGCCGAAAAAAGCCCGGGATCCAGGATCATGTCGACAAATGCGTTTTCCGTGCCACGCAGGTACATGTACGGCTTGAGCTGTGCGATTCTATTGAGACGGTCCCCTTCGAATACAACAACTTTTTCACCGGCAAGATACTCATCGCATTGCTCTTCAATAACGGAAAAGTCAAACCAATCTACGGAAGGCCAGTGCTTGTAATCGTTCACTTCTTCTACAGTCTTGATTTCCAGGAGCGGGTACCTGACAACGGTTTTGTAGGCAGCTTTTCCGTCCGGTGTCGAGGTTGTCTTTCTTGCAACACCCCAGATATCATCCTCCGAGCCATCTGTGTATCTCGCCAGATCAGGCCCGGTATAAAGCGGTCCCTCGATATAGCGAAGGTCTGCGCCGATCCTGTCCAGCACCTCGTCTTTCGACGAAACCCGGTAATGAGTTATAAGCTGCGAAAAAATCTCCTGTACAGCCCAGAAATCAATGGGAACCCTGTCAGGGGAGTTATGGTCCAAAGCTGTTAATACACGCTCTCTTGAGTTCACATCATGCCCCGCTTCATGCCCCGTTGAACTCATGCACGGCATCGATCATGGCTGCAACATTCTCTGTGGGAGTTTTAGCCTGGACGTTATGAATCGCGTTGAACACGAATCCACCGCCTTTTGAAAAAATCCCGCATCGCTCCAGAACTTCGGCCCGAACCTGCTCGGGCGTTCCGAAGGGAAGTGTCTTCTGTGTATCCACTCCTCCTCCCCAGAAGACGATCCGATCGCCGAATTCCGACTTCAACAGCCGCGGATCCATGCCGGAAGCGGATATCTGTACGGGATTAATGATGTCAAAGCCCGCCTCGATGAAAAAAGGAATGAAATTCCGTACAGCGCCGCAGGAATGCTTGAAAGTCTTCCATTTGGTATTGCGGTGTATCCACTCATTCATCTTTTTATAGTACGGTGCGTAGAGGCTCTGAAACGTTTCCGTGGAACAGAAGGCCGAAGTCTGGGTCCCGAAGTCGGTGCCGCAGATAAATACCACGTCAATGGCGTTTCCCACAACCCTGAATATCTTTTCCAGATTTTTAACGGCGATTTCCGTCTGTTTTTCAAAAACGGCGCGGACATAGTCCTGCCTGGCCGCCGTCGAGATGTACCACTCGGTCACATCCCGTATTCCTTTCGGGTGCTTCAAAAAGGGCGCCGGCACTATGGCGATGTCCCCGAGGCCCGTTCCGCCGAAGTTGGCAACACTACCCCGGCCGGTTTTAACGGTATTTTCCGCTTCTCTTCCGAAATGCTCGAGATCTTCTTCGGTAACAGGGCCGAACTCCTCCAGGTTGTCTTCAGGATTCAGTTTCTCCTCGACGATCGGTTCCTGCCGTATTATGCTGTCGAAGTAGAATCCTCCTGCCGGCATTTTACCGCTCGGAGGTACCGAGCTGTCTCCACGGGGATATATAAAAAGATCGCCTTTTTCGTTCGTGGTGGTTACAAAGCCGGCCGGCGCCAACACGTCCTGTCCCCAGGGAGTTTGCCATTCCTTCCAACCTTTATTTTCGAATCCAAAAAGTGTTTCCCTTGCATAGATATCTTCCACGTCTACGCCTATCGCTTTTTTAAGGTCGTCTTCTAGATCACCAAGCATCTGGTACGGCTCTATCAGCTTAACAGGCCGCTTCTCCAGCCCGAAATGTTCCCGGAGCCCGGCTACTATGCTGATATGCATGCCGGTAACCGCCGTAGATCCAAAATCGATGGGTACCGGCGTTTCTATATGGTTAAGCGCTTTATTCAGCTTCTCTTTTCCGTTCATCGTTTTATCTCCTTATCCCAGAGACGCCCGGTACACCCCTCGAGTCTTTTGCCAAGAGGCCCATCGGAACCGCCCGTCACATCGTCTTCATTCTCGAACACCGCGTAAGGAACCCGGATTCCTCTGAGATTTAAATAATATTTATCCGGGGCGGAAAGCTCTTCCCAGTCGCTTTCCCCGTACAACCGCTTCAATTTATCATCGGGAAGCGCATGCTCAAGAATACTGTGAGGTTTGTCAGGATTGAAGCGCTTCCTGTTCTTGCGCAGCGACTCTTCAAAGGAAACATCGATGTACAGTACAGCCGACATCTTAAGAAGCTCCGGGGACAGGTGGGCGAAGGCCTGCCTGAATCCTCCATGCGCCCTGCCGCGGGCAAATTCGATGATGGCGGCGCCTCCCCTGGTCAATACTTCGTTCTCTTTGCTCTTCTTCCGGTATTCCAGGTCCAGCCGTTCGATGAGCACATCCCACAGGAAGGGTTCCTTGAAATTTCCCTCGTCGTCCGTATGAAGCCTGGGATGGCCCAGCCGTGTAAGGATGTCATCTTCCTCGAACCAGCTCCATATCATGGGGAAATCATCGATTTCTGTAAATTTCCCGATGTGGAACCTGCTTTTCCTCTCTTTCTCTGGCACACGTTTTAAAAAATCGATTATTTCGCTCTTCCCTGCTGCGGGCCTTCCGATTAGGATGAGTATTTTAAAACACTTCAGCTTATCCATAAGCAAAGAGAAGTATATATTAATAGGGATATTTAGTCATTCCGGTATCCTCGTTCGACACTGTTGACACTTAACCGATCGGCGGCTATAACAATCTCTATCGATCATTACAGGTACGTCCTTAACAGCGTTGAAAATCGGGTTATCGGCCTCCTCAACCGCCAGATACAGGATAAGCAGTCACCTCAGCAGGGAGGGATCGCACATGCCTTATACGCTTATGTTAACCCCATTGAAACGATAGGGTCCCTCAAAACCCTCGTTCCGCTTTACTTTAACCGGGACTCACAATTCCACCGGAACGATAAAATACTTAAAGCGGCTTATCGTATTCTCACGTTTTTGGAAAAGGTGCAGAGGCCTGACGGCACCTTTGACGGAATTACGACTAATTTCTTTTCAGCCCCGGATACGGCATTCTGCATGCATGTATTTGCCGATGTATACAGGATTACAAAACAACATGAAAAGTCCACCCGGCTGGCAGAAGGTTTACTGCCGCTAATCCGGAAAGCTGCCGGGGGAATCATGGAGGGGGGTTTTCACACGCCCAATCACCGCTGGGTGGTTGCGTCCGCCCTGATGCAGGCATTCTCAATTGTCGGCGATTCGCGATTCAGGGATATGGCCGAACGGTACCTTGCGGAAGGTATCGACTGCAATGAAGACGGTGAATATACTGAGCGATCTGCCGGTGTGTATAACATTGTAAGCAACAACGCCCTGATAATCCTGTCAGATGAGCTTAAAAGACCGGACCTGCTCGAGTATGTAAAGCGGAACCTCGATATGATGATAAGCTATATTGAACCGGACGGAAGCCTGTTCACCGCCAATTCCCGGCGCCAGGACAGGGACCAGAAATGC
>CBDUZM010000262.1:0-5197 GCA_965371685.1 uncultured Spirochaetaceae bacterium
GGTAAGCCCTACAAGGACACCTGTCCCGTCGCTGTTTCTCAATCCCCGTTTCACGTCGAACCGGTCGTAAAGTGAGATATCTATATGATTGTTGCTTTCCGTCTTTCGAGAATAGTTTTCAAGGAGAATCTTAATTTCTTTATTCATCTGTCCTATAATGTTTAAAACCTCAGATTAATCAAGCCGTTTACAGTATCATCCTTCTAATAGAGAAAAGACGCCAGGCATGCAAGTCCCCCTCCTACCACAATTCCGACGCCGATTTCGGCCATGCTGTGGCCTACCCGCAGGGGTATTTTTATCCGCTCATCTTTAGGCAGGAGCTTTACCAGTTTCAACAGTACTTCCGAATGTTTCTGGACGGCGCCGCGAAGCCGTATGGAATCGTAGATGGTTACGGTGGCAAAGACAAAGGCTAAGGCGAAGAGATCGGCGCCGAAACCGCTGGAAAAACCGATAGATACGGCCAGGGCGGTGACAAAGGCGGAATGAGAGCTGGGCATTCCCCCGGCGGAAAAGAAGTACTCCCACTCAAATATTCTGTTTCGAATGGAGTAAAAGACCACTTTGAATGCCTGGCAGGCAAGCTGTACGGCAACCGAAATAATAAGCGCAGAGCTGATGGCTTGAATATTAAGCATAAAAATTATCCTTGTTTGATGTCCAGGGCTTTCAACTTTTTCCACAGGCCCACACGGCTCATGCCGAGCTGCCTCGCCGTTTCCGATTTATTACCGTGGTTGGCTGCCAGGAGATTGAGAAGCTCTTCCTTCGAAATATATACTCGCCGTGAATTACCCCCTGTAGATACGCTGTGTTGATTTAAGACGGGTTCTCTTTTCATGATCGCCGCTCTTGTATCCCTGCAGAGCTCCTCTCTAATGTGATCCACCCGGATATCCTGGGGGAGGTCGAACATGCCGATCTGATCGCCGCCGGTCATGGCAAAGGCATACTCAATACAGTTCTCCAGCTCTCGGACATTTCCGGGCCAGCAGTAATTCATTAAGAGTCGTGCCGCATCATCAGTAAGACCACGAATTTTCTTTCCGGTTTTCTCATTATATCTATCTATAAAGTGGGCTGTGAGAAGTGGAATGTCGTTTTTTCTATCTCGAAAGGGAACCGTTTGAATGGGAAATACTTTGAGCCGGTAGTACAGGTCTTCCCTGAAAAGGCCGCCGGTGACAAGGTTTCGGAGGTTTTTATTGGTGGCGGTTATAATATGAATATCCACCTCTATTTGTCTATTGTCTCCCACCCTTTCAAAAGTTTTTTCCTGTATCACGCGAAGGAGCTTGAGCTGTATCAACGGGCTTATGTCGCCGATTTCATCGAGAAAAATAGTGCCGCCGTTAGCCGCCTCGAATTTTCCCACCTTATCCCTGTAGGCGCCTGTAAAAGATCCTTTCACATGGCCGAAGAGCTCGGATTCAAGCAGGGTTTCAGGCAGGGCCGAGCAGTTGACTATTACAAAAGGCCGGTCTCGACGATTGGAGTGATTGTGGATCGCTTTTGCGACCAGCTCCTTGCCGGTCCCGCTTTCCCCGCTTATCAGCACGTTGGCTGTTGATTCAGAGGCCAGTTTAATGAGCTTGAACAGCTCCTCCATGGATTTGCTTTTACCCACAATACCGTGAAATTGGTGAGCTTCATTTCTTCGGCTTATCGATTCCTGGATATCACAACAGATCTCTTCCGAAATGTCTGAAAGGGTTACCAGCACGTGGGTGTTGGGCCGCTCTTCTATAACTTTTGCCTGGATAAAGCAGGACATGAGCTTTCCTTTAGCGTCTTTGACATAAAGAGTTCGGGAAAGGAAGGGTTTCCCACCGCCTCGTATACAGCGGAAGAGATCGAAGGTGCTCTCCTCCATGTCGTAGTACTCTATCTGTGACGCATCCTTGCCTATCATTTCAGCCGAACCGAAGCCTGTTTGCTGTGCCAGTGCCAGGTTCCAGGAGGTGATCCTCTTCTTCCGGTCGAACGTGTATATGCCTGCCGGAAAAAAATCCAAAGGCAAACTTTCAATTTGCATGACCGTCCTCTTAGTTAACGTTAAGTTATCGTTAATAAACTGTAAACTCTATTTTAATATACACGTTTTACAGGTGAATGGACAAGATTTTTTACCGTAAAAGCCGTAAGAATGAAGGTTTTGGGCTTTCCCGGGATTTGGCATGATAATTGCTATAATATTTATGAAAAACAAACTTAAGGAGTATGTTATGACAAACGAAGTTTTGGTAGTCACCGATGACGGTTTTGATAAAACTGTGGAATCAGGGGTTACGCTGGTAGATTTCTGGGCCGAATGGTGCATGCCCTGCAAAATGCAGGCGCCGATTATGGATGAGGTTGCGGGGGAACTGGACGGAAAAGCCACTATCGGAAATCTCAATGTGGACGATAATCCAAATACGGCATCACGGTTCGGAATCACAGGAATTCCCACCTCTATACTTTTCAAAGACGGCAAAGAGGTGCGTAGGTTCGTAGGCGTACAGAGCAAGGATGCTCTGCTCAAAGTGTTCGAAGAGAATCTTTAAAAGGGAGAATGATATGGCTGTAAGCGTTTATTCTACGCCAACCTGTTCATACTGTACGCAGGTTAAAAATTATTTTCGAGAGAGGGGCGTCAAGTTTACTGATTATAATGTTGCCCGGGATGAGCGTAAGTCCGAAGAGATGGTTCACAAGTCCAGGCAGATGGGCGTACCGGTCATCGATTTCAACGGCGCCATTATAGTAGGATTCGACAGGAACAGACTGGACAGGTTGATAGCTCGATCTAAATCCTGACAGGATGAAAAAAAATACCCCCTTTGGCAACGGCCGCTTCATCCTCTATAAACAGTACTCTGTTCATTGAGCATGGCCCTGAAAACGGCTTCCTTATTCTTCAGCAGTACGAAGGGATATTCATATGCTTCTTCAAGAATTTTATGGGTGAAGAGCTCCTCGGTCCTGCCTAATACCGGCGCCTTCTTGCTGCTGAAGAGGAGGATAAAATCGGAATATTTGCGGGAGATATCCAATTCGTGTACCGAGTAATAGAGGCTGAGAGAATTCTTGCGCACATAGTGGGTCAGATATTCCATGGTCCTTGCTTTCTGATACTCCTCCATCGCAAAGATCGGTTCGTCCATGAGAAGTATTTGCGATCCATAGAGAAGACTGAAAGCCAGGATTGACCGCTGCAGCTCACCTTTGCTGATTTCCTGAGTCTTTTTATTGAGGAAATCGGTCAACTCGAACACATCGATGAGCTCGGGTATTAGACGATCATCCTTATTGGTAATGAAACCGTTCCTGTACACAAATTCCAGAAGGTCGCCGATATTCTCGGTGGTCTCGAATTCCATGTTCTGAAATACCAGCGAGACATATCTCTGGCGCTCCTGCTCATCTCGAAGCTCTTTTGTGTCTATTCCCTTGATTTTGACCCTGCCGCTGTCCGGAAGGAGATTCCCTGCGGCGAGAAGCAGGAAAGTCGATTTCCCGGTTCCGTTCTGTCCCATCAGGGAGACGATACCATCGGGCAGTGAAAGGTTTATATGAGAGAATACATCCGTTTCGGGATATCGAAAGGATACGTCTTCGAGGGCAATGGATTGAATGGTTCTCATCTCAGTCTGTGTCTGAGTCCTTTTTTGAACGCTTCCGTTTCGGCGGCTTCAGTTTACCTTTAAGATATTCTTCCAGGTTTTCCCCTTCTTTGAGATCGAGCTCTTTATAAGGGGTATTTTCCCGGATCTCTTGTGTGAGCCGGTCAAAGTCGGAATATTCATTTGGGATTTTCAGAAGCTTGTCCTCGCTGCTGTCGTAGATAAAGAGATACCCCCCCCTTCCTTTTTCCGGGTAGCTTCCCGCATGAGTTATGCTGCTCCAGGGGTAAAAAAGCTCTTCCTTTTCCGGGGTAAAGCAGCGGATTCCCGATTCCTCGGTATCGATCCTGCTTTTCAAGTGGTTTATAGTGAAACGTATCAGACTATATTCGAAGAAGAGGGAGATTGCGATAGCGATCACTCCCAGAAAAATACCGAAGCTCAGAAGGGCAAAGACGGCTGCGGCAGGTAAAACCAAAATGATGAGAAAAAGAAGCAGCAGCCTCGGATTGGAAGCGAGGGAAATTCTGTAATTCATAAGGCATAGTAATAAATACTCCCTTCTACTGTCAACGGGAGTTATGCGGCGGCCGGCAATCCGCGGCTGTCCGCTGCGGCTGTCCGCTGCTAAAGAGATAGCCCGCGGTTAAGAAGGTAGGCCACCTCTCCATCCTTGGTTAGAGGAATAATACTGTCCCGGAAGAAAAGGCTGACTTCCCCGGATATCGTATTTCGAAACATCGCCCCTCTGTCGACTAATGTCTCATTACTTATACGCTGCCGACAGGTTTCCGCTTTTTCTCTCACCCGGCAGACGATGTTCTTTTCTACCTCCCTGCGGCTGATTTTTTCCGTCAATCCGTCCCTGTCTTTTTCGATAATGAGTCTACGGAAAGAAGAGGGATCGGAGCGAAACTTGCATTCAGCTACATAGAAGGCGCCTAAGTGAATCCTCCGTGATATTTCTTTAAGGGCGGCAATATCCCTGTCGACCGTTGGCAAATGCTTCCCGTCATCTCCATTCTCGCAGAGCCCGGTCAGGAGATGCTGATAGGCGGAGAGAATGGAGGCGTTGAGATTCACTTTCGTTGTGCCGCATGCCCTGATCTGCTGGAATGAGGAGGGAAAACCGGCATGAGCCTGAGAAAACGCCTGTCTCACCAGTGAGCGGGTAAAAGGTATATCCTCGGGCGCCTGAAAGCGCCCGAGTCTCAGCTCTATTTTTTCTTTTTCATAGAGGGAGATCTCGAGCAGGCTCTTCGGCCGCTTCCAGGGCTTGCTCCTCGACATATAGGTATAAATCGGCCTGTTAACACGGTATTGGGCTCTCCGGATGAGAGCGTCGATAATAGTATCTTCAAAGGATTCCAGCCGCTTGACCACGTTGTCGAGATCCATCAAAGACCGTCCTTTTAATACCCCAGAGATGACTCGAACATCCGACCCACGGTTTAGGAAACCGTTGCTCTATCCACCTGAGCTACTGGGGCGCCCCCTATAAGAAACAGAATTTAAGCAACAAAGTCAATCGCATTGAGTGATAGAATGATATCGAGGTGCGGGGGGACGCGATGGTTAATCGTTTCATA
>CBDUZM010000263.1:0-5180 GCA_965371685.1 uncultured Spirochaetaceae bacterium
AGATATATTGTTCGTTTCAAATATACTGATTATCTCCTTGGCGAGGAAGAGCAGGACTACCAATATGAATGTCAGCGGTATCTCTCCTGACCTGATATTGGTGAATGAAATGAGAAGGATCAGCATGAATACGATACCGCTGGCGCCCAGAAGCCCGGAGGGGAAAAAAAGTACGTTGAGCAGCCCTGTGACCACGGCGGTAACCAACATCATAAAGAGGAGGGGAAGTGCGCCGTACTTTTCCTCGAGGATAGGCCCAATAAGCAGGATAAATGTGAAGTTGCCCAGAAGGTGAACCCAGCCGTCGTGGGCCGCTACATGTGTAACCAGGTGCAGGGCATCCAGGGAGAGAAACTTGAAATTCATTCCTTTTCCCGGCACGCTGAAGATTGACAGGATAGCCTCCTTGCCGAAGATCTGCGACAGGATGACCACTGCAGTCGATAGAAATGCAAAAGTGAGGACAACCGGGGCATTGTACTTAATTTTCATTGCTTTCCTCCTTCCTGATCAAGACCATTATCTCGTTCAACCGTTTGAGTGCCGTCCTCCTGTCTACAGCCTCGAGACGAAGCCTGAGGAGCGGCTCGGTATTGCTCGGTCTTAAATTAAACCAGTAATCGTCAAAAGATATCGACAGACCGTCCAGCCTGTTGATTTCACCTTTAGAGAAGAATTTTTCCACCTTCTCCATTACGGCTTCCTTGTTTTTCACTTCCAGATTCGTTTCCGGCGCCTGACTGTACTTCTCTTTCAACGGCGCAATCAGTTCAGAGAGCTTCTTATTTCTGCGGCGGAGAAGCTTGAGCAGCACAATAAGAGCGTATGCCGCGGATTCGGTGTAAAAACGGTCTGTAACCTTGAAGTAGACATGGCCTGAAGATTCACTGCCGAAGATGGCGCCGGTCCGGATCATCTCGTCATAGAGGAAGGTATAACCTATGCGGGAAATGAATGGCTTTCCACCCAGCTCCCCTATTCTTTCAGGCAGAACCCGGGAGGATATAAGGTCATATACAATTGAGGAAGCGGGAAGAGCTCTTAAAAGCTCTTCCGCAATCAACGCGGAAGTAAAATAGCTTTCAACCGGAGTGCCGTTTTCATCAATAAAAATGATCCTGTCACCGTCACCATCTATCAGCACTCCAAGGTCGGCGCCTGTATTTCTCACTTCCTCGATGATCTGTTGTCTGCTTCCCTCCAGGAGGGGGTTGGGACCATGATTGGGGAAGCTTCCGTCCGGTTCGGCGTTGATTATTCCGGCCTTTATCCCCAGGACATTTACAAGAAGTGAAAAAACTCTCCCTGCCGAACCGTTTGAGGTATCTATCACGATCCTCTGCGGGTAGTTCTCCTCTCCTGATGTACCGGCCAGGAAACGCATGTATTCTTCCAGCACATCCACCCTCCGGGACTTTCCTGTCGGCGGCTTACCGGAAGCCTTATTCGTCTTTTCAACGCTTTTGGCTGTCCCGGAAGCCGCCATCCGAAAGAACTCTCTTTCAAGCCTGTCCAATCCTTTGCTGTAGCTCACCGAACCGCCTTCGGCATTAAAAAACTTGAAGCCATGATACCGGGGAGGATTGTGGGATGCTGTCACCATGATCCCCGATTCTATCTTCCCCCGGATCTGGGCAAAATGCAGCGCGGGTGTGCTTGTCAATCCGGCGCAGTCGACCTCTCTCCCTTCATCGACGAGTCCCTCGATCAGACGCTTATACAGCTCTTCGGAATGCATCCTTGCATCATGCCCGATTATAAAAGTTGATGCACCGGACATTCGGGCATAAACCCGCCCGACCCTGTAGGAAAACTCACTGTCTATCTCTTTTCCGTAAATGCCCCGAATATCGTAGGCCTTGAAAACCCCCATAAAAACCTCGCTACTGCCTGGAGTTCTGTGCTTGAAGCCGGTGTATCTCTATCTCTAGCTCTTCCCACCGGCTCGCAAGTGATTTCTGATCACGCAGATTCCTGCCCACTTTTTCCTTGAGCTCTTTCATATTATTTCCATCCTTATACACAACCTCACGGCCCATAGACTCTTCAAGAGAGTTCCTCTCCGATTCCAGAAAGTCGAGCCTTTCTACAATTTCCGCCTCCTCTTTTTCCAACTTTCGCAGCCGGCTTTGAAGTACTTTCAAAGTTTCACGCCGGTTCTTGCCGTAATGTTTTTCCTCCTGTATAGAGGCGGAGGATTTTTTCGGTGTTTCAAAAGAGCTCCGGCCCGCCTTTTTCCATAGATAGTAGTCATAATCTCCCAGGTACAACACTGCCTTACCCCCCTCCAGCTCCAGCACCCTGGTGGCAAGCTTCTGGACGAAGTACCGGTCGTGGGAAACAAATACCAGACTGCCTTTATAATGCCCGAGGGCATCTAAAAGAATATCCTTGGAATTTATGTCCAGATGATTGGTTGGTTCGTCCAAAAGCAGGAGATTCGATGGGTGGAGCAAGGTTTTGAGAAGAGATAGCCGACTCTGTTCCCCGCCGCTGAGGACACCTACTTGTTTGCAGATGTCATCCCCTCTGAATAAAAAGGCGCCCAGCAAACCTTGCAGTCCGGGGAAGATCTCCGACGGCGCATCTTTCTCCACGCTCTGAATTACCGTTTCCGATCCCTCACGGGTAAATTCATAGTCGGGTGAAAAATAACCGATCATTACCCCTTTTGAATAATGTATTTCACCCCTGTCCGGCGCCAGTCGTCCCGCGAGAATTCGCATCAGGGTGGATTTTCCCGCTCCATTGGGACCCAAAATCACCAGCTTCTCACCCCTGACAAGCTCCAGATCCAACTCTCCGATCACCTTCTTCCCGTCAAACGATTTTGACACTCCCCTCAACTGAAAAGCCACTTTGCCCGAATGAGGCGGATCGGGAAAACGGAAGTGCATTTTCTGCAAACCCGGAGGTATTTCGATCCGCTGCATTTTTTCCAATTTCTTTATGCGGCTCTGCACCTGCCTTGCTTTAGAGGCGACGGATCTGAATCGACGCACAAAAGATTCTATTCGGGCTATTTCATCCTGCTGTTCCCCATACCGCTTCAGTACATCCCTCAGCTCAGCCTTCCGCCTTTCTTCGTATGAGCTGAAATTTCCCGGATACATCTTAATTCGTTCCAGATATATCTCCGCAACTCGGCTTACTGTCACGTCGAGAAAGTATCGATCGTGAGAAACGACGAGAACGGCGCCCCTGTAGGCATTGAGAAAAGTTTCCAGCCATGTCCTTGCCTCGAAATCCAGATAGTTGGTGGGCTCATCCAGCAGAAGGATGTCCGGTGTTTCCAGAAGAACCTTGGCCAGGGCTATACGCATTTGCCAGCCGCTGGAGAATTCATTCGAATTTTGAGAAAGCTCCCCGCGACTGAATCCCAGCCCGGCCAGGATCCTTTCAATACTCGTTTTCCGGGAATAATAGTCACTCTCTTCGATTGTTTCCTGCAAGGCGCTGTACCTTGCCAGGAGCTTCTCATCCTGCGATGACGTCTTCGTCATTACACTGAAACGCTGCTCCAGAGAATGTATCTCATCCACGATCGGCTCAAAGCGGCTGTAGGCTTTCTCCGCTTCCTCATACACTGTTTTGCCGAAAAGATTGGCGTTGGATTGAGGCAGGTAGGAGACAGTTGTGCCTTTCTCACGACCGACCTTCCCCTTCTCCGGCTTTATCTCCCCCGTTATAATCCTCATAAGCGTTGTTTTGCCGCTGCCGTTGGCGCCGGTGAGAGCGGCCCTCTGTCCTGATGCAAGTGTGAGATTCACGGAATTAAAAAGCCGTTGAGCGCCGAAAGAATGGGATATGTCGTTCAATGAAAGTGAAGGCATTTATTCTTTTTCATCTTCGAAGAAGAGTATAAGCGGCGATACACCGAGGGCGGGAACAACCAGTTCGGTGATATCCTCTTGCCTGATAAATACCAACGTAATGCCCCTATCTGTCAAACGGTATAGGAAACTCCTGCTTTCATCACCCCCGGCAACGGCAAAGATGAAAGTAATTATCCCGTTGTACTCCGTCTGCAGTTTGCTGCCGAGGTAATAGGAAAAATCGATCTTTCCCATTCCCCCAGGCCCCCCGGGAAGCACCATCGGAGAAAGCTTTCCGTAGCCCTGCCATGTAAAGCCCATGCTGTCGTCAAAATAGATGACGCCGTACGCCGAGCTTGTAAGTAATCTTTCGGAGAAAGCTTCGTAGAGCTGCAGCCGCCTTTCCAGTTCTTCTTCAATTATATCGTTTATATTCCGGTGAAGCAGCACGAAAACCCGAGAAACCTGCTTTCCCTCTACCAGATAGGAAGCGATCAGCCTCTCTCTGCCGATTACCTCCAATCTCAGATCGGTATTCTCAAAGATATATGTAGCAGCGCCAAGTTTTTTTACAATCTCATAATCGTAACTAAAAGAATCCTCGTCAGTAACTATCCTGATGCTGTTCTTGGCGGGGATGGGAAATAATCCGATATCGGTTCTGAATTTAGATAAATCGAATCGACCGTCTTCGATCATATCATAAAATATCTCCGGCCGCCAAACGTTGCTCATCACAACATCCAGGGTCTTATCCTGAGCCTGATATTCCTTTGCCTTCTCAAATGGGTCAGCCTCTGTCTCGTATACTTTCAGCAGCTCTCCGAAACAGTAACCGGAATAACCGTCCTCCGTCAGAACGTTGTACCAGTAGTTTTCATAGGTACCCTCTTGCGATTTCTCCACCGGACGCATAAGTATTTTAACTACCTGGTTCTTTCTCAGTTTATAAATGGCGCCGCTTTTCTGGTCGGCTTCCTCCCTGACCGGCAGTCCGCTCTTCTCCGCGTAAGCATAAAACCATTTCCAAGCTCGATAGTCTTCCGCAGAGATTTCCGCTTCTTCCCTGTTCCGGAAAAAACGAAGTCTCCACATAGGAAATTCCACTGTTTCACTGCCGATAGAAATTTCCACTGTTTTCGTTTTATCAAACATCCTGATAACCGGGATTATATCCCCATTTCCGTAATGGAAATCGTTTTCCGCCCAAAGCAGTATCCCATAGCCTTCATATTTAGGGGCGCAAGCTCCAAGGACTAATAGAATTATCAGAGGAAGTAAACCTTTAATAACAGCTCTCATTTTTCAGATCCTCTGTAAACAATACATATTTGCCGTTTTTAGTCAATTCCGCACATCGGATGG
>CBDUZM010000264.1:0-5171 GCA_965371685.1 uncultured Spirochaetaceae bacterium
ATTATCAAATGATTCTGAAAGCCAAGGCAAAAAGGTTTGCCCATGGATACTGACGTTATACTTGCAAAGCTCGAATCTCTTCAAAGATGTATAAGCCGGATCGAGGAAAAGACACCTCTGAAAGTTGAAATACTCGAGAGCGATTATGATATCCAGGACATCATCTCCCTAAATTTGGAGCGTACAGTCCAGAAATAAGTAGATATCGCGGCACATATTCTCTCATCTACCGATATCAGAACTCCGGCAACCATGAGCGTAATTCTTCTTGCTCTTTCGAAAGTTGATGTGATTACAGTTGAATTGGCGGAAAGGCTCAGAAAAGCAGTCGGTTTCCGAAACATTTCTGTTCATGAATACGAGAAAATAGACTGGGAAATTGTGTTTAGTATCTGCACGAAGCATATGAACGAAATTCGTGCATATGCTGCGAGTGTACTGTCTTACTATAATATTGAGTAATCAATGTTTTTTTAAAAAATTATCACTATGCTATAATCAAGGCAGTCCTTCGGGTTTCGCTGGCAGCGCTCATTCGGTACTATATCGTCGAAAAAAGTAGCGTAGAAGATCATTTACCCACGGGCTTTCTTGACCATCATTACCCTGTTGACAAATTAAGCATAATAATTAGAATCAAGGGTATAAAAATATTTTAATCCGAAAGGAGGATTTTTGATGTTGGTGTTGCACACCGGATCTCCTGTTTGAGGGGATGATAATCAGGCATCGAGACGCGACGAGAATCAGTTCTTTTATTGAACGTTTAATCCACTTCCTGACCCATTCCTTCCTAATATAGATCCACAAACAATCTTACATGTATCCGCTTCTGTAAAACAGGAGATCCGTACTTAGACAATCCATTTCACTATTTCGAGACGTTACTGCGTATAGTGCATGTGCACGACAGCGCACAAGGAGAACATGGAGTCTTACTGTATGTCCAGAAGTAAAACGCAGCTGCCCGGAGAGGAAAATGAAAGTTTCCTCTGTGTTCACTGCGGCAACACTGTCGTACCGTCTGAGTACGGCACGGAACATCGAAATCATTGCCCTCACTGCCTGTGGAGCGTTCATGTCGACATCCGTCCGGGAGACCGGCGATCGGGCTGCAGGGGGGAGATGGAGCCTATTGGAGTATGGATAAAAGGCAGGAGAGAGTGGTCGCTTATTCACCGCTGCAAACGCTGCGGACTAATGCGCACCAACCGTATTGCCGGCGACGACGATGAGGTTCGTCTTTTCAGCCTTGCCGCGAGGCCGCTAACAGAAATGCCCTTTCCATCGGAACAGCTTTTTTCACGACTGACAAAGGAGTCATTTGTATGAATCTTGAATCATGGGGGTGGACGGCTGAATGGCAGTCCCACGTACCAGAATCGGCGGGACAGGACTTGTTCCCCGGCCGAGTAGTATTTGAAGGACGTAACATGTACCGGGTCATTTCAGAAGAGGGAGAAAACTGGAGTATCGTTTCGGGAGCTCTCCGGAACAGCCTCACGGAAAAGCGGGAATTTCCCGCCGTTGGGGACTGGGTGCTGGTCAGCACAGAACCTCAAAGTGAGAACTGGATTATCCGGCAGGTGCTGCCGCGGAAGAGCGTCTTTACCCGAAAAATTGCAGGCCAGGTAACTGAAGAACAGGTAATTGCGGCCAACTGCGATTTCGTATTTACAGTGTGCAGTCTCGACGGGGGAAGGAACTTCAACCTGCGGGGCCTCGAGCGTTACCTGACATGTGCCTGGGACAGCGGCGCCGATCCTGTAATAATCCTGAACAAAGCAGACCTGTGTGAGGACATCGACGGAGCGTTCCTCCAGGCGGAGTCTATCGCCCCGGGGATCGGCATCCACTGCCTGAGCTGCGTTACGGGTTCGGGTTTCGACTCCCTGGCGTCCTATCTCGAGCCGGGTAGAACTATCGCGTTGATCGGGCGATCCGGTGTGGGTAAATCATCCATTATCAACTATCTTGCAGGACATGAGATTGTCAGAACGGGCGAATTGAGAGAGCAGGATCATAGAGGTCGGCATACCACAACACATCGCGAGCTCGTGCAGATACCCGGCGGAGGACTTTTTCTTGACACACCGGGTCTTCGTGAGCTCCAGCTCTGGGGAGAAGAGTCATCTCTTGAGGGATCGTTTTCGGATATCGAGGCGCTTGCAGAGGGCTGCCGGTTCAACGACTGCAGTCATACCAGGGAGCCGGGATGCGCCGTACAGCAGGCCCTTGCCGACGGCAGCATTGATTACGGACGGTTTGAAAGCTTCCTGAATTTACAAAAGGAACTGCGCCACCTGAAACGCAGGCAGGACATTCGTGCGCGGCTGCAGGAGAAAAAAAAGCAGAAAGCCTTCAGCAAACAGCATAAGAAGTGTTATTAGCAGCCGAAAGTCGAGATACTCAAGAATGATTTTGATATCCAGGACATCATCGATCATTTCGTGGCCCAACGACCTATTTCCAGTCCGGAGCGGGGAGCGTTAGCACCCCTTCCGCTTGAGCACGTTCAGGGCTTTCCACTCAAGACCCGGATGGTTACGTATTCTATCTGCTAACGCATCCCAGAAAATGGGTGATACCGAAGTGCGAATCAGTGGTACAAGATGCATGATTTTTTCTAGAATCTCAGGGCGAAATCTTGTATCCCCCGAGAGCTGTTCAAGCTTCTCAAAGGAGACGATCATTGATCTTCCTGCCAAGAGCGCTCAATAACTTGCTGAGGAACAATAAGGTTCCATCGTCCTAAGAATCGACCAGCGATTCTGTTCGTACGTACTATGTAGTGAGGTTTTTTAGGTTGGTTATGATTAAGGATTTCAAGATGGCAATCTTCTACCATCAACACATCACGATGTTGCTCGAGAAAAAAACCAACCTTTGAGATAACGGTGGCGTTGCCCAATAACAGGGCATATTCTACGACTTGGTCGAAATCAAAGAATTCGACGCTTTCTAGGGACCGCCAGATTTCCTCCCACCCTCCTCATAAATTCGGAAGGTTTAAAAGATCTACAAGAGTCCTTTCCAGTGTTGAGACATGGATCGCCATACCTTGCCGTTCTGCACTTTGCACACCATTAAGCTCATTGTCGGAAATCAGCAGTTTTTTGGGAAATCGTACGCTTTGGAACAGAAGCGATCGAAAAGAGTAATCCCGAGAATCCTTGTGGCTGAGATAAAGGAACCGATCGTGTATCGAATAAGCTCTTTCATGAAACTGTAGGGCTGTGTGATAGGATAGCACAGCATCGTCAGTCAACCGTGAAGCAAGTAGAAAAGGATCTATTGTGAAGGTTTCCGGGCTGCTTCCGGGAGGTACAACCGCATAGAGTCATCGTCGTACTTGAAAGATTTTACCCTCTTTTTTATAGTGAGTAAGCAACGCATTCTTGGTGTTTACGCTACGGATTTCATTGGTATCAAGAGATGCGATAAATTCATTATAACGGAATACTGGATTTCGTGCGAAAAACTCCTGTGGTTTCATAAAACTCACTTACTTGACAATATCAGGCACTGTTGCTAATTTAATTAGCAATATAGATGGAAAATGTCAAATAGCTTTTTCCAGCCACGAAATTATATGACTAAGCCCAAGAAATTACATTTCGTCAACGCAGGAGATGTTACGCCTTCCCTGCGGTAAACGCTCCGTAAAACAACATATTCCGATAAGAATCTTTGCTCTTTCTGTATTCTTCACGATCTTGTTGAATACTTTTAAGCCATGTTTTCAGAGATGCTTGGAAAGAAAAAATTTCTAACTGACACAGAGGGACATTAGTCCCAGTTGCTTTCCGGAAATATGTCCTTACATAGACTGACTTTGAAATCGCTTATATAATAAAAGAAGGAGCGGCAATTAATAAATGGAGAGATATGGTTACCGAGCTGACTATCTGGAGCGGGATGTTGTTTATCCCCTGTCCACAGAGAGGATCGTCCTTGATTTGGATGATGGGGTGAAGGTAAACTATGGAAAGCTTTGAGCCATACTGGAACCGGTGAAGGGCTTGAACAAGACATGAGAGGCAAGGATGACAGGACCAATTACGGCAGATAAAGTGACGCAAAAACAAATACGACGGGCTTCCAATACTATCAAAAAGAAGTATGACATAAAGCAGGTTATCCTTTTTGGCTCAACAGCCAGGGGTCTTTTTGATAAGGATAGTGACATAGATTTTTGTGTTATCATCGAGGAACCGAAAAAAAGGTTAATTGAAATAGCCAGAGAGGTGAGAAAGGAATTACGCAATTATATCTCTGCGCCCCTTGATGTTCTGGTTTACGATGAAAAAAAATTCTATGAGAGAGCCTCACTCGGTATAACCCTCGAAGCGTCAATCCTTAAAGAGGGAATTGAATTGTGAACTACCGCGACATCAGCGATGAATGGTTGGACTATGCGGAAAGAGATCTTGCTACCGCCCGTTTCCTGCGAAAAATGAAACCCCAACCGAGTGAAATCATCTGCTTTCATTGCCAGCAGGCTGCGGAAAAAGCTTTAAAGGCATACCTTGCCTTACACAAAAAAGATATTCCCCGTATTCATGATTTGACAGTACTTAACCGTTCCTGTGCTGAGATTGATGATACCATAAACGAATTATATTCTTCCTGCGAACATCTAAATGACTTCAGCGTTCAAATTCGATATCCAACTGACCATGAGCTGTCAGAGAAAGACATTCCGGAGGCGTTGCGAAATGCAGGCAAAGTCCTCAATTTTGTTAAAGCGAAATTGTCAGAATGAACGAAAATATATTTGAAGCGCTGAACGCCCAATTTACAAAGAACCGTATTCTTAAAAAGGGCGACATAACTCGTTTCCTGGTGTACTCTCCCTCAGGTAAACCGACGGATGAAGATAACTGGTTGTTGGACTTAATTCTCATTCGTAAGAACTACTTCTTTCATGCCTGTTCCTGATCAAGCTGAATGGCATCTATTCCCTGCATTTGTCCATTGATGAAATTTATTTCCTTTTCAATTGCATTAATTTTATTCTGGAGCCCATCTGCCTGAGAATTGGCTTTTTGCCCAAAGCGAAAGCCAAAATAGAAAGCAGCTGCTCTAAATGCAATCGATTTGAGGGGAAGTATTATTAAACAACATTCACAAAGAAACCTCCATCTTGTATGCATTTATCTTGTGATATT
>CBDUZM010000265.1:0-5164 GCA_965371685.1 uncultured Spirochaetaceae bacterium
TCTCCGAGGCAGTCTTCTCGATGAGCTTCGAAAGCAGTACGTTATCACTGCTCGTGCAAAATGTGTCTCTGAAAAGAAACTTCTCTTTAAATATCCCGTGCGAGTGGCCATCAATCCTCTTGTCAGCACCATTGGCTGGACTCTTCCCTGGATCCTGTCCGGCGCCACTATAACTTCCATCGTGTTGAATCTTCCCACTACAGGACCTATTCTTTTTGAAGGGCTATTGAAACAGGATATGGAGCTGGGAGGAAGTATCATTATGATGCTTTCTTTTCTCACCGTGGTCGGCACATTCATTTCCGATATGCTGCTCCTTTGGGTGGATCCGCGGATCCGTTTCGAAAAATCGGCGCGTTAGAAAGGAAAATCCGATGGTTATGGGCAAACTATTAGCAGGGGAGAAAAAGGAAATCGACGCAGAGGAAAGGTACTATGTAGCCTCCCAGTGGCAGCTCATGAAACGGAAGTTCATGAAGCACAAGCCGGCCATCACAGGAGGTTCCATCTTAGCTGTATTCTATTTTGTCGCCATATTTGCCAATTTCTTCTCTGTACATGATATACACGAGCAGTACCTGGATTTTATCCATGCCCCGCCTCAGAAAATCCATTTCTTCGATGACGAAGGCTTTCATATTCGTCCGTTTGTTTACGGATATAACGCTTCCCGGGATTCTGTAACCCTGCGGAGAATCTACGTGGAAGACAAAGAAAAAAAATATCCTCTTCGTTTTTTTGTACGAGGTGTGCCGTATAAGCTCTTCGGGTTTATCCCTTCCGACATTCATTTCGTCGGCGTTGATGAAGGGCGTCTATTTCTCTTTGGAACGGATAAGCTGGGGCGGGATATGTTTTCACGTAACATCCATGCTTCGAGGATTTCGCTGACTATCGGCCTGGTGGGTGTGGCTCTCAGCTTCATATTGGGGTGTATGCTCGGCGGAATCTCCGGATATTTTGGAGGAACTGTAGATACAATCATACAGAGGATTATCGAGTTTATCATGTCAATACCGACCATACCTCTCTGGATGGGCTTGAGCGCAGCGCTTCCGAAGAAATGGCCCACAGTGAAAATCTACTTCGGTATAACGCTCATTCTCTCTGTGGTTGGATGGTGTGAAATTGCCCGGGTTGTCAGGGGAAAGATACTTTCTTCCAGGGAAGAGGATTACGCTCTTGCTGCAAAAATTGCCGGGGTAAGAAATAGCGCTATTATCATTCGACACATGCTCCCCTCTTTTTTCAGTTATCTCATCGTTAGATTGACGTTATCGATTCCTTTTATGATCCTGGGAGAGACATCCCTTAGTTTTCTTGGTCTTGGTATGCAGGCGCCGGCTGTAAGCTGGGGCGTTCTTCTGCAAAATGCGCAAAACTTTCGGACCCTGGCCCTTCACCCCTGGCTGCTGATACCCGGTATATTTGTGATTATCACTGTATTGACTTTTAACTTTCTCGGTGATGGACTGCGAGATGCAGCAGATCCATACAAATAGACATTTATTCTGAACTTGGGATTAACTATGAGCTTTAAACTGAAACGTTATACCTCCTCGCCTATTATGATTCCCGATCCCAGGAGTGATTGGGACAACATAAACGTTTTCAATCCTTCTGTGATTTATCATAAAGGCCTGTTTCACATGCACTACAGGGCTGAAGGCATGGACTGGATAAGCCGTATAGGCTACGCAGTCAGCACTGATGGAATTCACTGGAATCGCCTGAGAGAGCCCGTTCTCGAACCGCGAGACGAACTGGAGAGCCGGGGAGTTCAGGATCCGCGGGTAACGGAGATAGAAGGCGATTTTTACATGACCTACACGGCCTGGGCGCCATATCGGGGAGGAGAGACCTGCGCCAGCGGCAGTATCTATCCAATGGTGGCTAAAAGCGAAAATTTGATAACCTGGGAAAGGCTCGGACCTATAGTGAGCGGCGAGGATAACAAGGACCATGTTCTTTTTCCGCGCAAGGTGAATGGACGGTTTCTCGTCTTTCACAGGAGGCGTCCCTTTGTTTGGATCGCTTACTCCGATGATCTTAAGACATGGAAGGAAGAGGATATGTCTCAGGTCTTCGGACCGAGAGAGGACAACTGGTGGGATAGCAACAGCGTCGGTGGAAACGGGGTTCCCATTGAAACGGAATACGGTTGGCTCTGCTTCTATCACGCATACGATCAGGAAATGGTTTATCGACTGGGCATCATTCTTTTAGACCTCGAAAATCCAACTAGAATCATCCACAGACCCAAAGAGCCCATCCTCTGGCCGGAAGAAGCCTGGGAGATCCGTGGAGATGTGCCGAATGTGGTTTTCAGCAATGCCAATATTCTTGTTGGCGACACCGTATATGTTTATTACGGCGGCGGAGATCATGTCATCGGGTTAGCCACATGCAAATTTGAGAAAGCGATTGACTTCGCACGCCATGGATAATTCTGTTCAGGAAAACCCACTCAAGGCATTCTGAAACCGATTTCACCAGATAAAGTGAAAGAGAAGCAGTGCAGAAAAAGATAAACATAGTCGAGAAGATGCCGAATATACCCGATCCTTTCAAGATCCGGGATTGGAGAAAGGTTGCCCGGGATTATGACCGGCTGGTCTTCGATTTCACCACCGAAGGAGAATTTTTCCCCCTTATCTGGTGGGATCGAGCTCATAGAAACTTCGAACAGGACACCTTCGGGCTCTATACAGTTCTTGGGGATCTGCGGATGGGACCGGATAAAAACAATGGGGAAGCTCATGAAGGCATAAATGCCATCGCTGCTGTGCTGAGTGCGACCCTTGTGGGAATCGATAAGAGCAACCAGGGCGGCAACAACTTCGTTCAAATGTGTGAGAATTACTTCAACAGTGGGCGAAACATCGTCATGAATTGCACGAGTGATGCGTCAGGAAAAGGATGCGGCGGTTACGGCAGGTCTTTCTGGTACGATCTTTTACCCAACATCCTTTTTTTCGGCTTAGCCCACTTTCATTTCCGTATTCATAAGCTCGAGGCGATCATGCATTTAGCCGCGGATCGCTGGTCTGAAGCTAACAAAATACTGAACGGAGATTACCATCATACGTATTTCAATTTCCGGCGAATGGAACCTGTGGACAACGGCAGATGGAAAGAACCGGATGCTCCGGCCGGCATAGCCTGGCTTGAATACATGGCCTATGCAAAATTTCGAGAGCTAAAGTATCTTCAAGCTGCCGAAACTGCAATGGAAGCGCTGGAAGAAGAGAAAGACAATCCTTTTTATGAAGTCCTGTTGCCTTTTGGAGCTTACACGGCTGCCCGTATGAATGCCGAGCTTGGAAAGAGCTATAATGTCCAAAAAATATTGAACTGGTGTTTTAACGGCGACAGCCGGTGTCGTTCCGGCTGGGGAGTAGTTTCGGATAGGTGGGGAGAATACGATACGCATGGGCTCCAGGGTAGTATTACTAATAAAGGCGGATACGCTTTTGCGATGAACTCGTTTGATATGGCTATGCCCCTGGTGCCGCTGGTGCGCTATGATCCCAGTTTCGCCCGGGCGGTTGGTAAGTGGATGCTGAACGCCGTCAATGCGGCTCGGTTGTTTTATCCCGGAGAGTTACCGTGTGAACACCAGGCATGTCCGGAATACATGGAATTGACAAACAATGTAATTGCTTATGAGGGTATAAGGAAGGTCTGCCTGGAGGCACTGCCTGAAAAAGAGATATCTCCCTTTGCCCAGGGGGATGCCCGGAACTGGGGAACCAATTTCCCCAAGGCAGCGGACTTGAGCCTGTACGGTTCCTCGCACGCAGGTATATTCGGCGGTATAATTTCTCGAACCAACGACGAAAAAATCCTTCAGATCGACTGTCTGAAGACAGATTTCTTTAGAGAAAAAGCGTATCCCACCTTTCTCTACTTCAACCCATACGCTGAGGTAAGGGAAGTCCGGATTGATGTCGGACCGAATCCAGTACACCTGTACGATACCGTTTCCCAAAGCCTGTTGGCGAAAAATGTGAACGGGAAAACCTCGTTCGCTCTGCAGGGGGATTCAGCATCGGTAATCGTCCTTCTCCCCGCTAATAGAAGAATCCATATGGATAAAAGACGTGTCATGGTGGACGGTATTTTTGTGTGAGCTGCGCCGATGGTTAATCCCTGTTACCATGTATAATCCAACACCTCGTTATCGTTATAAAAACGAAATTGCGGCTAATACCGTTCAGCCGAACTTGTAGTGCTTTCTGACGGCCTCTTTGATTTCCCAGGTGCAGCTCATACCCTCAGGAAAGCTGACCATGTCGCCCGCTCCGAATTCCACTGCATCGCCATTCTCTGGTGTGACCCTTACTTTTCCCGCAAGCAGTTTGCTCATATCCAGGCTCACTATACTGCCAGGGGAAGGTGGACGCTTCCTTCTCCCAGATGGGCCAGGAAAATACCCCCTGGGTTTCCAGCTCCTCTCTCTTGAGTTTCTTGACTTTAATTTCAGGCATCTTTTTCCTCCATCTTGTTTTTGATCGCTGTAATTTCTTTCAGGCGTTTAATTATATCGAGATGCTGTGTGCATGCTTCTTCGCACTGCCCGCATTCCGTACATTTCTCCGCCTCGTCCGGGGAAACAGACCAGTGCCAATTCAGCCTGTCGATTACGGCTTTATCTTCGCCGTGGAGGATCTTGTGGTTGTAAGCATCCATAAGTTTGGGTATGGGGATACCCTCAGGACAGTCGTCACAGTAACGGCATCCTGTGCATATTCCTTCAAAGGAAGCGGAAGCACCGGATTTTATCTTATCGAGCTGCTCCGAAGAGATAGGCTTGTATCCTTCCGCAGCAGAAAGAGCTTCCCTCACCTCCTGGATATTGCCGAAACCCACGAGGGCTACCGTTATTTTTTCGTGAGCTATCAGGAAACGGAGGGCTGCGGTCACAGCGGTTTCGTCGTCCATGGTTTTAGCAAATTCGAAAAGTTTCGGATTTTGCGGAATAAGACCTCCGCCGAGAGGATTCATTACCACGCAGCCCAGCTTATGCCGGGTAATGGCTTCGAAGGCCGGACGGCGAATGGAAAAATTGTAGGCGGAGTAGCCGAACAGAATCCCTTCGAATACATTTTCTGCGAGAAGCTCTTTTATCCGGTCACCGATCAGATGGTTTGAAACGCAGATA
>CBDUZM010000266.1:0-5159 GCA_965371685.1 uncultured Spirochaetaceae bacterium
ATCAATATTGGCATATTATAGATTGCAGTGAAATAAACCCGGGAAAAACCTGATATTTGCCTACGAAAATCCTTAAAGAACGGTATATTAAACCGATACTGACCGAGGAAACCGATTGGCATTCTCTTAAAAGGAATTGCACGTATGACCAGGCGTGCTTCTATAGTGGTTTAAATAGCCACCACACGACAGGGAACCGTACAAACACCTGTTATTTTAGAGGCATTACAATGAGTGTAAATCCATCTTCAGGAAGCATATTGATGTTTGTAATATTGGCCATCCATTGAGCCGCATCCCGCGAGAAATATTTGGTTCTGTCTCTGCCGGTATCTATCAGGTGAGCATGGCCATGTTGAGGGTTTTTACCCTCCCTGAACAGATGTGCAGAGCATTCAAAATAGGTTCCTGTGTGGGATTTTATTTCCAGATCGTAGGCATAGCACTCATACCCCGGGTAAACAGGAAGGTTATCTTACAGAGTTATATTTACGTTCTCAGTGTTGTTGGAACATGGCACACTCAAATCGATAATATTCATACTCATTGCCCAAGCTCCTTAAGTAATGATATGAACTTTACTACAGTTTCATTAAACACCTCAGCTGAAGATCCCTGTAATATAAATATTCCATTAAAACTCCTGCACCTGAGTATTGAGATGAGCTCTTTTATTTCAGCCAGTCCCTGTTCCAAAGGTGTCCTGTCACCGGTAGGAAGGCCGTCGTTAATATACAAAAGCTCTATGTGTCTTTTTATGTGTATCTTACAATACGTTTCGAGAAAAGGATTCTCACCTGCTTTTACGAATGAAAGGGGATTAAAGGCTAATGATATATTACTATTTTCTTTTGTAAAGCTCTTTATTAAATCCGTCGCTCTTTTGCCGTTCAAATCATTGTTTTCAATATAGACCTTATATCCGGCAGTAGATACTTTAATAACATCCTCTCTTGGATTGCTTGAATTAACTATTAACGCATTGGTCTTGCATTCATTAAGCAGAGTAATCGCTTTTTCAGGATTAGTTGTTTGCAGCTTGATAGCAATTATATTTATTTTAGCGAGTTTCAATCCCTTCAGGTACCACTTGCGGGTATTTGCATCAATACTGTCCCAGGATTTACCATTTACAAAGGAAAGTAAAATATTGTCGATTCCAGAGCGTTTTATATTATCAATTATTTGCTCTAAAAACCTTCCGGCAAACAGGCTGTCAGCAGCAAGGGTGAATGATTCTTTACCATACATGTTCCGGAGAATATCAGCATTTTGCAGGATAGCGTCCGGAAGGTTGGGATTTTTGGATATGAAAAGTCCCGGATCGGTTTCCAAACGTTTCAATAGCAGATCCAGCATTTCTTTTGCCGGCATCAACTGTGCCAGGCAGGAACCAATCCTAATTTTTTTAATAAGACCAATTGATTCCAGCCAGGATTGAAGACCTATAAAATTTCGATGCGGCCCCGGGAAATACGGCCAGATCTTTTTCCGAATATTCCCATTATTGTCAACATAAGCTCCTTTCTCCGGTTTAAGGTAAGGCAGTCTGGCAAGCGATTCTGCAGCATGTAAAAATGTGCTTCTATCCTGATCTACACCCAGAAGGAGTATTTTCCCATCAATTTCCGCTATTTTTGTATATGGAGTGTCGGCGCCGTGAGCCGTCCCGGAACTTTCATGATCTTTTATTAACCAATGGGCCTGTTTGCCGATTGCCGCCACAGATGCCAGGGGATGTCTGCTCCTTAAAGCTTGTTTCCTCTTCCAAACTGCCCGGGGTACAGCTCCCAGATTTGTTTGGCTTTTAGCTGAATTATAAACATCATCAGTGCATCCAAATGTGGGAACCATAATTGTTCCATCTTTTCCCACCACTTCGAGCAGTGCATCTATGACAGTCTCTACACCGTCTGCAACATGTCCGAAACTGCTCAAAGAACTATGTACTATTACATGGTCTCCTTGTGAAAGACCGAGCTTATTTAACCCTTGTACAATATCTCTTTTCGTAATTGTTTTCATTCTAACTCATCGAATACTCACCTTCTTAAGTAATTAATAATATCCTATTTATCACCGGGTGTCAGTAATTTATTGGAAAACCGGGGTCGTACAGCAATTTCCTTCATACAGCCAAAAGTGCCGCGTATCAAATGTGGGAGCTTACAGCTGCCCAAGAGACGCCTATGCTTTACTGCTTTACATCAATTGCGAAGAAGCGTCTCCCGCTGATCAGGAAAAGCGTTCCTTCGGCAACGACGGCATAGTCCATGGCTCCGCCTATGCGGTAAGTCCATCTTTCCTGGCCCGTACTTTCATCGGCTGCCACAAGAATACCATCATCGTTTGTGAAAAAGATGACTTCCTCGTCAGCGAACAGATCCGATGACAGTCCATTCGAGAAGGACCATCTCTTGATGCCATCCTCGACATCGTAGGTACTGCCGTTGACGGCCACGAGATTCCCGCCCATGAAGGGCTTATCCGCATCTCCCATCCAACCATCCTCCCAGTGCTTTTCTCCTGTCCGTATGTCAGAGCAGTAGAGGGAACCCATGGAAGCTGCTGCGGTTTCCGTTGTAGTGTCACAGACACATGTACCTTCCGCATCTCCGGTTACCGAGGGATGTTTTTTCTTTTGCCAGAGCACCAGACCTTCCTTCATATCCAGAGCAGATATTCCTCCGCCGAATCCTTCCGCCATCCAACCCATGATGAAGAGCACACCGTTGGTGGAGAGAAAGTCGTTGATTTTACCGTAGTCATAGATTTCCGGGTTTTCCCAGAGCAGCTGTCCCGACTTAAGATCAATGGCATATAGGGAGCTTTCTTTATCCAAAGCGTAGAGCATACCATGAGCCACTATAGGAGGAGCTTTCCATGAACGGTCGAAACGGACGGTATTTATCTTTTCTCCGGAACCCGCATCAAAGACGTAGATGGCCTCATTCTGAAGGGCGAGATAAACCCTGCCTGCTTCGATCCAGGGGGGAGATATCTCAATGTTGCGTGCTGAAAAACCCCACAGAGCCTTTCCTGTATCGGCATCGACGGCATGCAGGCCGTCTTCTGAAACGATGTAAAGAATGCCGTTGGAAATCACCGGTTTGGTGATCGCTGGGCTGTCCATGTTTATCGTCCAGCGGGGCTCCGGCGTCTTCTGATGGAAACGAATTTCCGAAACCGAGGTATCCGGGTCTTTCCCGGGATACAAGGAGACGATCTCGAGAATCCCTAAAAACCGATTTTCCGGATTTTGTGTTTTCAAGACGATGCCAAGGTCTCTCTCCTGAAGCTCCATAGCATCCTCGAATTCCAACAGCTTCGATTTGACAAGCCGGCATAGCTCGAGGGAATAACCGCCTAAGCCGGTGTTTCTATATGCAACTTCGTAAATGATTAGCCGGGCCTGCCGAACACGGCTGTTTACAGTGAAGACGCTTTTCTTGCCGTAGCCGGGCAGAATGCTGACGCTTCCGGTGCCTTCGGGTATGAAGAAGGCGATCCGCTCTCCGATACCCGATCCATCGGCGGCCTCCACCCAGGCCGTGGTCGTATCGCCGTCGAAGGCGCTTTTAGCTGAGTAGTCACCCCACCGGTCGGCCGGATAGGCGCTCGTAGCAATGGGGAGGGGAGGCGGAATATACGGATTGTCGTTCGCAGTTCTAAGAACGAAGCGTAATTCATCCGGGAGCTTTGCGTCACTCCAAACCTTGATGGATTCTCCGTCGGCGGCTGCGAGCTGCGTTCCGTTGGGGCTGAAGGCAACATGCGTCACAGATTCAAGGTCCGTCAGCACCCGAGACAGCTTCTTTGTGGTAAGGTCCCATACCCGGACAGTATCGCCGCCGGTAGCCAGAAGCTTCGCATTGGGACTCAAAGCCAGTGTTGCCCATTCGCCTGTATCGCACACCGATTGCACGACTTCCCAGGAAGTGGTGTTCCATATAAGGATTTCCCGATCATCCAAAGGGCTCCGTGTGGCAAGTCGATTTCCGTCCAGACTGAATGCTGCCGGCCCAGCAGCCTCCAGTGGTTGTGGAGATAGGGTTTGATCGGTTCGCAGTCGATACAGACAGCTGCTATCGTAAAAGACGAGGAGCTTCCCTTCGGGATGGAAGCTGAGCCCCTCGACGCCCTTCGGTACAGTGCCGACGAGTTCGGCGTGGTCCGCGTCCCAGAGATAGAGTGAGCCGCCGGAATCCCCATTGGTTCCCACTGCGAGAAGTGGTGGTTTGGGGCTGAAGTCGACCGCGGTAACGTGCGTACCCTCATCAGCGGGAAGCTTCAGTTCATGACGAAGCCCTTTGCCCGGTAGATCGATCAACATGCAGTTGTTTTTTTTTCGATTTACCACCGCTGCTATCGATCCGGACGGATTGACGGCCAGGATCTCCGGCGAAAGATAGGCGGTCGGGGAGGTATGCGGAAAGGTGACCGCATCGACGTATCGTCCGTGTTCTGCGCTGCCGATCTCGATCGTATCAGGTTCTCCTACGATGTAAGCTGAGTTCATGGTTATATATATAATCCGTTTGCCCGTCGGGGTGTATGTGAACAGCTTCGACAGAGGTGGACCGTTCCTCCCATAGGCCGGAATGCTGAACTGCAGCTGAAGCTCGCTGGCAATCAAGCTCGATTCGCAATGGGAGGCAAATAGAAAGAAAAGGGTAAGTAGCTCGGTCAATAGCAAACGTCTGAGCATTGGCAACCTCCGAGTTTACGCTTTCAGATGATTAAATTTATATCAAAGGATAATCAGAAAATCAAGCAAACAAGATATATTTCCTGAAGGATAAAAGTTGAGGTATTTTTTTCGCCATTGTATCGTCTGTTACCCTCCTGGCGCAGATCGATGAAAAGCCGATAATCTCGGTACTCGATTTTAAAATTAGCGGTATCTCCAAAGCGGAGGTAGAAGTTTTTATAGACTTCCTTTCCTCCCACATAGTCGAGACGGGAAAATACAGAGTCATCGAAAGAATGCAGCGCGAGGCATTGCTCAGGTAGATGGAGTTCTCTTATGAAGACTACAACGATGCGAGCTGCCAACTGGAAATCGGCAGGCTGCTTGCCGCCAATCAAATTATCGTAGGTAGTATTGGCAAGGTCGGTGAGCGGTACCTGCTGACGATTAAACTTATCAGTGTTGAAAC
>CBDUZM010000267.1:0-5156 GCA_965371685.1 uncultured Spirochaetaceae bacterium
TTTTGATTCAATATAGGCGACGATACTTTTCAGACGAGCCGGGGTTATGCCCGCCTGGAGAACCTGCCGGTTTACATAGTCCACGGCGCCCCTATGGAAGATGCCGGCTGCATCTTTTATCCTGTTCGTGGAGTCAATAACGGCGAAATGAGATTCTTTTTTTTCGAGAAGACGAATGCGGTTTGAAATTTCTCCCTGTTGGAAACCTGATATATCCAAATAGATCAAGGTATCCGATCGTGCTGCCGGCAAAACTTTTGAGAATTCCCGCCTGGACAAAAAAGCGGGACGATTATAGATCTGCGTTCGTCTTTTGACTGAAAAGGCTTCCTTTACTTTGAGGCTGTCGGTGAAGACCAGAATATCCAATAATTACTCCCAGTCGATCCTGTGTCTATAGAGGAATTGCTGATTGGATACCCTGACGGGTTCGAAAAACTTCTCCAATTTTGCTCCCATATCGGAATATACAGGGGGTGATATGGTAAGGCTGTTCGGTTCAGTGTAATTGGATTCGATGAGATCGATATGTCTCAAGGTCGGGCTTTGTATCTCCTTGATATTCTGGTGGAATTGACAGGGACCTGTGTGAACCGCAAGCCGAATTTCCAGAGGTTTCTTCAATACCCGCTCGAATATGTTGTATAGAGTGAGCTCGTGAAGGATCTCCATTCCCGCCAGGGTCGACTGAATATTCTTGGTGTTGAAATAAAATGCCGCCAGTCCGCCGTCTCCCTCCCAGGTCCATATGCGGCCCTCTCTTTTCTCCGTAATTCTCGTTACAGTGCCTTTAAGCCAGTTATAGGTCCTGGCGATAGTTTTTTTCGAGTACTGCCTTACCAAATTTGAGTTTCCCACTATATCAATTTTAAGAAAAGAGAAGTCGTAATTGTTACTTTCCCTCAAAATACCCCAACCCTTTGTCTTGGCGACGTGTTGAGATTCGATAAAGACTCCGTATTCTTGATTGTACAGGAAACCCATATCCTCCAGCTCTCTAATGATCTGGGGTAACAAGCGGATCGACATGTGCCGTCCCATCAGGCCGTTCTTGTCTACATCAATAAGCAGCTCCGTGAGTTTATTGATGAGCCCTTCCGAATGTATGTCCAGGATTATCCGCCTGGCGGCATCCTGTTGAGGAACGGGGATCGAGTCCGGGAATCCAGTTCTTCGATGCAGGTCGTAATCGGGAATTACTCTGCGAATAAACTTCTCCATGGTATGCACATTCATCGAGTGCGAAAGTGCGTTTGCGAGATATTTCTCCAGCCTTGCATTTAATTTCATCGTCACTTTAATTCTATATAGATTCATATGCGGGGTCAAGCTTTTTAGAATTCCGGTATCCGGGGTTTACCTGCAATTCGGAAGGTTGCTATCCAGGCATTTTTTACAGTGACTGCCAGTAAGGCTTATGAATAGATATGACTTCTTCTATCACCCGCGAAAGGTAACCGCTCTTGTTGCCGGGCGATGCCGCCGGCGCCGGATTATCTTCAATAAGCGTTTGCAGGACTGAAGAGATGCTTTCCTGAAGTGCAGAAAGTGAATATCCCCCTTCCAATGCCAGGACTATCTTTCCTTCACAATATTTTGAAGCCCACTTCATAATTGCGGATGTCATGCGGCCGAAACCATGACTGGTTAATTTCATGTCGGCGAGAGGATCGGATTCATGGGCGTCGAATCCGGCTGAAATGAGCACAAGGTCCGGCTTGAACTCTTCGGCGACAGGCCTGAAGACTCTATCGAATACTGCTGCGTAATCCTCGTCTCTCTGTCCCGCGCCAAGAGGCACATTTATAGTGAATCCCTTGCCCGCTCCGGCGCCGGTTTCCGCAATTCTGCCGGTTCCGGGGTAATGCGGGTACTCATGAATAGAGCAGTAGAGTACCCGGTCAGAGCTGTAGAAAGTGTTGGATGTCCCGTTTCCGTGGTGAACATCCCAGTCAATAATAAGGACACGCTTCAGATTGTATATGTTAATCGCGTAATTTGCTCCTATCGCGATATTGTTGAACAGGCAGAAGCCCATGGCCCTTGTCGCCTCTGCATGATGTCCCGGCGGGCGTACACAGGCAAATGCAGAAGACGCATTGCCCGTCAGAACCGCTTTTACGGCTTCCATTACTCCTCCTGCGGCCCGTAGAGCCGCAGGATAGGAATCCGGGGTGGCGCTTGTATCGGGGTCCAGCACAGTGAAGTTCCGGTTTCTGGTCATTTCGATGGATTCTATATACTCGTCAGTATGAACCCATTGTAATTCATCATGAGCAGCATCCCTGGCCGGGATATCTATAAGGTTATCTTTATGAGAAAAACCGTCGAGCATCTCATTAATGGCCTCCAACCGGGAAGCATTTTCAGGATGCATGCGTCCGTTCGAGTGTTTCAGGTATAGAGGATCTCTGACAATGGCAATCTTCTTCATTTTACCCCCTGTTGATTATAAGATATTGTAATAATTTACTAAAGTTAATGTCGCTGATTTCCTTTTATTTTGATTGACAGAGGAACGTTTTCTTCTTATTTTTAACCTAAATATATATTGGAGGATGATATGCTGCAGTTCTATTTCCTCAGCATTCTTGTCAACTTGCTGGCAGGAACGGCTCTATCCTCGGATTACCTCTGCCAAAAGATAACGTCCTTTGCGCCGATTAAAGATTTCTTAACCGGTAAAGGCTCAAAAGTTGTTCTGGGTTTCTCTGCTGTCGCTGTAGGGATAATAAAGTTGATATTGAGAACGCCTGGCGATACGGTTCCGGTGGCCGGGGATCTGTTTCCGGCATTATCGGGAATCGCGATGGGACTGGTGCTGCTCACTGATTTTTTCAAAGAGAAGGTAGCAAAGGAGAGTGAGGCTCTGGACAAAGCGGAGAAGATAGCCCTGACTTACCGCATGCCGCTGGGTGTAGTGGGCATAGCTGCTGCGGTTCTTCACTTTATCGTTCCCACCGCGGTAATTCTCTAGCCCGACTCTAAAGGGATTTCCCCGTACCAAAGAAATACCGGATTCCCAGGCATGCATTGGCGGTGAAAGCCGTGCCCGGGTAAAGATCTACGATCGGCGCGATTTCGAGAAAGATATCAAGAGGCACTGTTTCAAAGATATAGGCTATTCCGACAGGCACCCGGACACCGATCCTGATATCGGTTTCAAGTTTCACTCTCCCGCCAACTCCAAAATAGAAAGGTAACTTTCCCTTTGGCACTTTGAGCAGTGACAACAGATGATAGAGATAGTCTATATGGAAGTGTAAGGCACTCGTCTGTTCGAATGACCATGCGGCGGCAGCGTCTACAGCCGAGTTGCCGGCTATCCACATTTTTCCGCTTACTCCGGTTGGATCGCCCAATACCAATCCAATACCAACACCGCTGTCCTGGGCAGCTGCACCTGTGCCTGAGAGAAGGACCGCCAACAGGATGAAGTAAAAAAATGTTTTTCTCATGGTAAAACCTCCAGCATCCTTGATGATGTCATTGTTTGTTAAAGAATTCAACCGACCGTGCTTATCGTATGGGTCGGGTGAAACTCAACGCCGGGCGGACGGTTGCTCAATCGGGTATAAACAGGTATACAACTAACATGGAAAAAAAGAAAAAGCTGAAATACATAATTTTTTGCATGATAGTGTTTTTTATGGCTGCGTTTCCACTATCTGCAGACTTATCTGTGAGTGTCGCCTTTCTTTCCATAGAAAACCTCAGCGCTAATCCGAGGTATGATTACCTGGAGGGCATTGTCAGAGGGATACTTCTCTATGACCTTACGTCAGTGGATGATATAAACGTGGTGAACCGCAGCGACCTTGAGAGCATACTGAAGGAGCAGGAGCTCAGGCTGAGCAGTATCGTGGGGGATAATGAAAAAGCCGTCCAGGTTGGGAAAATACTTGGGGCCGATTATCTCCTTAAAGGAGAGTACGTGTTTATGGGAAGGGACGTTCTGGTAACTGTCACTCTTTTAGACATTGTCAATGCCAGGACGTTGACCTTTTCCGAACGGGGCGCAAACGAGAACATGCTTCATGCCCTTTCCGAACAGATAATTTTCCGCCTGACCGGGAGGGAGCTTGCCCTTCAATCTGACCAGAGAAACCGCTCCATCATATCCCTTCAGGACGAGTCACCGGGTACCATTGCTCTACATTCCAACTTGTTGGACGCCGAGATATTTCTTGACGATGAGTTTGCAGGATATTCCACAGGCGACGTGCGGGTCCCGTTTATAATAGAGGATGTAATTCCCGGCCTGCACAGACTGCGTATCCACCTCTCAACCTTTGGCGTTGTGAAAGAGCCGGAGATCACCTTTCATGACTGGGAAGAGGAGGTGGAAGTAAAACCGGGTAAGAAGCATGTAATACGCTCGGATGCCCGCCACTTCAATTCCATAATCTACGATCTCATGCAGCTTGTAAGGGAGGAGGTCCGTTTAAGCGAGCTGGACACTGACGGGTCCGTTAACCGGGAGCACGATGTATCCTTTATTGATCGGGAAAGCAAGAACGTAACAATCAAGCTGGAAATCAGAGCCAGCCGAAAAGAAGATGATGTCCTGATTCAGGCAGCCCTGCATTATAACAAAGAACCGTACAGCTTTGAGCTTATAAGCCGAAAGGGTGAGCGGCAGAAGCTTATAGAAGAGGTGGGCAAGATTGAGCTCCGGCTTGAAATAGATAAAAGCAGAATATCCTATTCCATCTGGCGTGCGGATATCCGGCAGAACATGTTCCATTAATCCTTTAAGGCTTGCCGTCGCACTGAGAACTTGACGCAGGCTAAAACATGAAGTGTGCATTTACCTCCAGCTCAAATCCAAAGGCGGGTGTCATGGTGCTGCTTCCTTCGGTAATAATCTCTTCCATTCCCACGATAGACCTGGCGCTAAGATCGAACTCCAGGTAATCGCTCCGCATGAATCGTGTGCTGTGCTCCAGGGTTATTTTAAATGGGAGGTTGCTGAAATCGGGTGTCTGCTCCCGGTCGGTGAAAGTGTAGGAACTCTCCAAAACGATGATTTCATGATGCCGGGCAGCAGGCTGTTTTAAAGACCGGCTCTCCAGCTCTGTGTTCCAGAAGTATTGAGCTGTGAAAGTGCCCTTTATGGTGTCGCTGTCTGCCCTGGTGGGCACGGGGATTTCTCT
>CBDUZM010000268.1:0-5154 GCA_965371685.1 uncultured Spirochaetaceae bacterium
GAAAAAATACGCTGTCCTTGTCTTCCTCTTTTTTACGTTCCTCTCCTGGGGACAGGCGGAGTATAGTTTAGGAAATATCATGGTGCTTCCAGTTCGCTACTATGTAGGCGATCCGGTGGAGATGCTTGTAAGGGTCAGCCTGCCCGGAGGGAAAGTGCTTAACCCCCCTGAGGAGCTCCCTGAGTCGAGTTGGCTGGAAATAAGGGACGTTGAATGCACTAAAATAAGGGAACAGGAGTGGGATGTTCGGATTCATTTCACCGCTTTTAAACCGGGAGTCCACATACTGCCGGATCTCGATCTGGGGGATATAATACTTTCCGGTTTAACGAGCGAAACTCTTTCGATACTTCAAGGGAAAGGAGATGATCGCTTAAGACCTCTCAGAGGTCAGCTTGTGCTTCCCGGTACATGGCTGAAAATAGCCATGGCTCTCGTTTTGATATTTATCATGCCGCCGTTCTTCTATTTACTGATACGTTTCCTTTTAAAGACTTTCGGGGAATATAATCTTGCCCGGTTCCGGATTTTGCCCAGATTCCGTGTGAGCCGGGCTTTAAAACGTCTCGGAAGGGAGCTTGCCGAATTGGATCCGAGAAGATTTTTCCTCCGGCTTACCCGGGCCCTCAGAAATTATCTAACGGCACGATTGGCTTTCCCCGCCGACAAGGCAACCACTTTGGAAATCGACTCTCTGCTTCCCGTCAAACTCCCGGGCGCCCTTCCTTCCGATAGAACTCGTACACTGCAGGAGGAAATAGTAGCCCTTTTTCGACGTGCCGATCATGTCAAGTTCGGCGGTCTTGATTCAACTAAGGAAGAGATGGCCGGCGCACTCAAAAAGGCGGAGGGTATTATAGTTGCAATTGAAAAGGCGGAAGAAAATGTGGAGCCTTGAAGCCCCGGCCGCGCTTTTATTATTCCTCCTTCTGCCTCCACTGGTCTACCAGATTCATTTCAGACGTTCCCGGGGAGGGAAAATACCCTTCAGCTACAGAATCTGGCAGGGAGCGGGATTCCAGACGGCTTTGAGTTTTCGCCGGCTTATCTACATGCTGTCATGGGTTGTTTTTTGGTTGGGGCTTTGTTCTCTTTTTATCGCTCTATCGTGACCTGTGAGGATTCAAAAGACGAAAATCTTTCTCAACCGGGGATTGGACATAATGATTGTGCTCGATGAATCTCCCAGCATGCTCGCTCAGGATTTTAAACCGGAGCATCGCTTCGGTACTGCGAAAAAAGTCATTGAGGAATTCATCGGAGGCAGGGAGAATGACCAGATAGGAATTGTCAGTTTCAGCCAGGAGGCCCTGCTCAGGGTACCGGTCACGGACGATTATTCCCTTCTGCTCTCTATACTCTCCTCCCTGGATGTCATGGAGCTCGGTGACGGCACCGCTATCGGAATGGGATTATCCCTGGCAAGCCTTCATCTTCAGGGCAGTGATGTTCCGGGGAGAGTAATTATTCTTCTCACCGATGGAGAGAACAATGCCGGAGAGGTGGGGCCTGAACAGGCGGCCGAATTGGCCCGGAGACTGGGCATTCGCATCTACTGCATCGGCATCGGAAAAGAGGGTGAAGCCTATATGGAGCTTAAAGATCCTGTGACAGGAAAGATCATGAAGGGTAAATATATAGGTAAGTTCGATGAAGCTCTTCTTCAAAAAATAGCCGCCCTTTCCGGCGGAAAATATTTTCATGCCCGGAATCCGGGTACATTGAGCTCGATCTTTGAACAGATAAATGCCCTGGAGAAAACAGAAAAAAGATTCCGGCTGCAGGTTGAAAGAATCCCTTTCCACAGGGGCTTTCTGCTGGCAGCGCTGCTTATGGTTGCTGCGGATTTTTTTATAAGGAAAGGGCTTCTAAAGGAGCTGATGTAATTGTGCAGATACTGAATCCCGATTCATTCTGGCTTTTAATCCTTCTCGTTCCCCTGGGGGCACTGTCCATTTTCCGTTACACACGGGGGAAAGCCGCCCTTCGCAGCGTAGTTGGAAGCTGGCGTTTCGACGTTATTCACAACGTATTTCTTGTTAAGGTTTTTTTTAGCCGTATTGCCCTTCTTCTCTTTGTGCTGTTTTCAGTCCTGTCGCTTGCGGATATTCGCTGGGGAGAAAAACTGGTGGAGGATGAAAGGTCCGGTTACGAGGTGGCGCTGGTTCTTGATATTTCCCGAAGCATGCTGGCACAGGACGTGAAGCCTTCCCGCATTGATCGGATGCTGCCGGCAATAAAGAGATTCGCGTCTGAAAGCGGCGATACCCGCTTCGCCGTTGTGGTCTTCAAAGGTAAAGCTCATCGTATTCTCCCCATGACGGGCGATCTGCATTCCCTCGATCTCATCTTGAGCAGCCTTGGTCCGGGTATGATGACATCAGCAGGATCGAATTTGGAAGAGGGTATCAGGGCTGCTCTGGCTTCCTTCCAGGACACAGGTAAATACCAGGCTATCCTTCTCTTCTCAGATGGAGAATCTCTCTCGGGGGATCCCGAACAAGCGGCAAGTGAAGCAGGCCGAAAAGGAATCCCTGTTATGTCTGTGGCAGTGGGTACGGAAAGAGGAGACAGGATAGTCTTGAAGAACGGCGAGACTGTCCTGGACCGGAAAGGGGAAAATGTCATATCACGGATGGATCTGACAACTCTAGATTCCATAGCGCAGGCGAGCGGCGGGAAACGCTACTCCCTGGATCAGTTATCCAGGCTAAGGACCGAGATGCTGTCCGTGCTTAAGCGAATGGCGCCGGGGCAGGCTTCAGAAGGGTTGAAACTGATGAAGAGAGAACATTCCCGCACCTTCCTGCTTCTCGGTGTCGGATGCCTGCTGCTCTCATTATCAATCAGGGGATTTAGATGGAAGGATGTACTGTGAAACCGGGAAGGTCTGTTTTACTTTTCGTTTCCCTGGGATTGCTGATCGCTTCCTGCAGCAATCCGACATTAGAGGTGTTACACGGCAACTATCGCTACTCAAGGGGTGAATACGCTCAAGCAACTATAAGCTATATCAGAGCGCTCGAAACGGGACGCGAAGAAGCTCTGGTGAGCTACGATCTGGGTAATGTTTACAATTCCCTGGGAGAAACAGAAGCTGCCCGGGAGGCACTTACCCCCGCTCTCTCTCAGCAGGAGAGCGAAAACCTGCTTTTTCGTGCTCACTTCAATCTGGGGATTATCAGCTATGAAGAGGATGATTTTGAAGCAGCCGTAAGGCATTTTATTGAGGCACTCAAGGCAAGACCGAACGAAGTAGATGCGAAAATCAACCTCGAGTTGAGCCTGGAAAAAATGGAGGCGAGTGTACGAGAGCAGCGAACTAACGTTAAATCCTCAATAGCGGATCTTCCTCTTGAGGATTCCTATTCTGAAGTGTTAAGGTTCGTTAAGCAACGGGAGGAGTATATTTGGAAATCCCTGAAAAAAACGGAACCGGAAGATACCGAAAACGACTGGTAGGAGTGTTGCTCCTTCTTGTTACAATTAGTATCTACGCCGATGAAGACTATCACTTTTTATACAAAGGCGAGAGTTCGGAAACGCGGGAATATACTCTATTGGGTGTCGACCAGATACGTCATTCCAGCTGCCGCCGGTTCTACTCTGAAGCTGCCGGCTATCTGTGCTTTCTTCCCGGCCCTATAGTCTGTGCGATTTTCGTGTTTATTAAAAAGAGGAAGACGCCGCTTCTTTTAATGGTTTTCGCAGCTCTGGCTTTTTTAGCTGCCGATGATCCTTTTCCTTCGGGACTTATCAGCCAGGGGATCGATGCATTTAAATCCGGTCAATATGAAAAGGCTCTGGAGCGCTTTAAAAGCGCGGAAGCTGTACTGGGGTGCAACTCTGCGCTCAGTTACAACATTGCTCTTTGCCATTATGTGCAGGGTGAAAATGGGCGTTCCATGTTCAATCTAAGGCAAAGCATACAGGCTGAACCCCGGCAAACTCTGGCAAGGGAAGTCCTGAGGTGGATTGAGGAGGACAGCGGGCTGGCCACACAGGTAAAGCCCGGTATTAAACTGCATCCGAATCTTCCCTACGTTCTGCTTCTTTTTCTATTCAATCTATTTTTCATCACCCTGGGGGTGCTTTACCGGCGTAGATTGGGCAGGCTGTTCATTCTTTCTGTATTCCTGGCTCTCCTCGTTTTAACCAGCCTGGCGCTTTTTCTCTATTCCCTTTCTGAGAGAAACATCCCGACAGCCGTTGTTGTTGTGGATAGGGGAGAATTGAAAAAAGTTCCTCTGGATAACGCGCAGACATGGATTGCCCTGAAGGAGGGTAGTTCTCTTCGTGTAAAAGGACGAGCCCGGGATTATGTTCTCGTCAAGACGGGGCAGGGATTGGTCGGATGGGTTGAGGCAAATACTATAGAGATAACAAGGTAAGCGGTAAACTTATGGATTTTGAAGACATTCTGAATAAATGGGAAAAACAAAAGAAGCGCAGTGAGAAAGGGAAAAAAATGGACCATTGGCTGGACATATATCCGCCGGGAACGGAAGCGGGACAAGAAAAAAATACCTGTTCCCGAGCGGCGTATCCTCAGAACAGCACAGCGCCCGGTAGGCGTCGTCTTAAGAATTTGGCGCCTCAGAGTGTTCTCGATCTCCACGGCGCTAATGTCCGTGAAGCTGAAGAAAGGTGTAAGGATTTCTTGCGGGAGAGCCGCAGGAAGGGATTGAAAAAAGTTCTCATTATTCATGGAAAGGGACACAATTCCCCCAACGGACCTGTGCTTGGAAAGAGTGTACGCCGCTTTCTTGAGCAATCAACTATGGCAGGGGAATTCGGCGATGCCCATCGTAATTTGGGAGGGAGTGGAGCTGTCTGGGTTATCCTTCGTTAACGCTCTCTGTAGATAATTCTTCCCCTTGTAAGATCGTACGGGGAGAGAGCAACTTTTACCTTGTCGCCGGGAACTATTCTGATATAGTGTTTCCGCATTTTCCCGGAAAGGTGGGCGAGAATGAGATGCCCATTTTGTAATTCAACCCTGAACATAGTGTTTGGCAGGGATTCCTTAACGATACCTTCAACCTCGATCGCTTCTTCTTTAGCCAAGTAACCTCCCTTTGCATTTCCTGATGATGAGAAATATTGTGTCTCGTTATAGTATGGTAAGGGAAATTCTTTGTCAACCGAACTTGA
>CBDUZM010000269.1:0-5152 GCA_965371685.1 uncultured Spirochaetaceae bacterium
TATGGCGCAGACAGGTGTTCCCTTTGGTGAGATTGCCGCCGTGCGGGATTGGATGAGTATCGAAGAGCCGGTGGATGCGCCCCCCGGTCAGCACCCGGCGAAACCGGTGCTGGGTTTTCTCTGTCCCAGAAGCGAAGTCAGCGGACGGAGGTTTTGGGGACTGATGGCGGACCGCTTTGGTAAGGCTGCCGCCTTTTTCAAGAATCACTTTGTCGCTAATTACTGTCCTCTCCTGTTCCTGGAAGAGGGGGGGCGTAACAGGACCCCGGACAAGCTGTCCGCCGGCGAAAAAACAGCTCTATTCCGGATTTGTAATGAGTATATGCGACAGGTAATCGATATACTCGATCCTCTCTGGGTATTGGGGATCGGTAAATTTGCCGTGCAGCGGATTCGGATTGTGCTTGCTGCAGGAGAGAGTTTGAAAATCGGCGGAATACTGCACCCCAGCCCTGCCAGCCCGCAAGCCAACCGGGGATGGTCAGCCAAAGCGACCCGTCAGCTGACCACACTGGGAGTATGGTAGGGCAGGCCGGGAAAATCCCCTAAACAAAAAAATAGCCCTTCAATATACAAATCCGGCAAATTTTTTAATTAAAAAATATTTTTTTCTTGACAGTCCACACCGTATATTGTATTCTCATGGCATACAAGCATACAATATCTTGTGTTTAGCTGAATAGTAAACAATGAAATGTCCATACTGCCTGCATTTTAAAACAAAGGTATTGGATAAGCGGGACATGCCGGATATTGACACCATCCGCCGTAGAAGAGAGTGCCTGAAGTGCGGAAAACGGTTTACTACGTACGAACGAATAGAGATGACGGGATTTTCCGTTGTCAAGAAAGACGGGAGCCGGGAGAGTTTCGATCGGGACAAGCTGGCTATGGGCTTGCTCAAGGCATGCGAAAAGCGTCCTATTCCGCGGGAGCATATTGAAAAGCTTGTGAATGAGATCGAAGCCGAACTCCGGCATTACGAGGAGCGAGAAGTTGCCAGCGAGGTAGTTGGCAAATTAGCTATGGATGGGTTGAAAGCCCTGGATAAAGTCGCCTACATTCGATTCGCTTCTGTTTATAGAGATTTTACCGATCTCCACTCTTTTGAGAAAGAACTTAAAAGCTTGAAAAAAGACTGATATATATATAACTACTCCATGGGAGGGGAACTTTTTTTATGCTCAAGGAAATTCAAGAGATCAAGAAACGTGACGGAAGGGTCGTCGTTTTCGATCAGGCCAAGATCGTGAACGCTGTCTGGGAGGCAGTTCAGGCTGTCGGCGGAAAAGACAGGGGAAGAGCGGAAAAGCTCTCAGATGATATTTCCAAGGTCCTGAGGAGAAAGTACGAAGCGGACGGCATTCCTTCTGTTGAGCATGTCCAGGATATTGTTGAAAAGGTACTCATAGAGAAAGGCCATGCTAAAACAGCGAAAGCGTATATTCTATACAGGGAACAGCACAAGAATATAAGAGAGGTATCCAGGCTTCTCCGCGATATAAGTATCGTTGACGATTATCTCGATGAAATGGACTGGCGTGTGAGGGAGAATAGCAATATGACCTATTCCCTTCAGGGATTGAACGTTCATATCACTCAGAAAGTCGTCAGCAACTACTGGCTCAACAGCATCTATCCCCGAGAGGTGCGCGACGCTCATACCAACGGAGATTTTCACATCCATGATCTTGGAACTCTCGGGCCGTACTGTGTGGGATGGGATTTACAGGACCTTCTCGTGAAGGGTTTTACCGGTGTTCGGGGCAAGGTGGAAAGTTACCCGGCCAAGCACTTCGAGGTAGCCCTTATGCAGGTGGTCAACTTTCTCTATACCCTGCAGGGAGAGGCGGCAGGCGCCCAGGCTTTCTCCAGTTTCGACACGTATTTAGCTCCTTTTATCTACTATGACGGACTTAATTACAGGGAAGTCCAGCAGTATATACAGGAATTTCTCTTCAATATGAATGTTCCCACCAGGGTGGGATTTCAAACCCCTTTCACAAACATCACCATGGACCTGACGGTTCCAGAAATTCTAAAAAATCAACCTGCAATTATCGGCGGGAAGCTTCAGGAAAAGACGTACGGGGAATTCCAAAGAGAGATGGACATGCTGAACCAGGCTTTCGCAGAGACCATGTCCGAAGGGGATGCCAGCGGAAGGCCTTTCACATTTCCTATTCCTACTTATAACATTACGGAGAATTTCCCCTGGGAGAAACCGGAGTTCGAACCGATCTGGGCGATGACGGCCAAATACGGGATACCCTATTTCTCCAACTTCATCAACTCGGATTTGAATCCTGACGATGTCCGGAGCATGTGCTGCCGCCTAAGGCTGGACAAGCGGGAGCTGAAGATGCGGGGCGGAGGGCTCTTCGGGTCCAATCCGTTGACAGGCTCGATAGGGGTCGTGACCCTTAATCTTCCGAGGATAGGTTATGAAGCCGGGTCGGAGGATGAGTTCCTGGATATTCTTGAAACTAAAATGGAGATTGCCAGAGAGAGCCTTGTGGTGAAGAGGGCGGTATTGGAGGGATTTACGGAGAATGGCCTCTATCCTTTCAGCAAGTACTACCTCGGAGAGATTAAGGAATCTTTTGGCGAGTATTGGAAGAACCATTTCTCCACAATCGGTATTATTGGCATGAACGACGCTCTGCTGAACCTTAACGGCAGTAATATTACGGAACAGGAAGGCATTGCCTTCAGCCTCAAGGTTATGGATTTCATGAGGAATAAACTGGCGGATTTTCAGGAGGAGAGCGGGAATATATACAATCTCGAAGCGACACCGGCGGAGGGAGCGAGCTACAGTCTGGCGAGGATCGATAAGAGGCTTTACCCTGAACTGAAAATTTTCAGCCAGCAGGGCAAGGAGGACAGTACCCCTTACTACACGAACAGCACTCAACTCCCGGTAGGATATACGGACGATGTGTTCAAAGCGCTCAAGATGCAGGATGACCTGCAGTGCCTCTACACGGGCGGCACTGTGCTCCACTGCTTCCTGGGAGAAAAGATGCCCTCCGCCCATGCGACATGGACTCTTGTGAAAACCGTTGCGGAAAATTTCCATTTGCCTTACTTTACCCTGACCCCGACCTTCAGCATTTGCGAAAATCACGGCTACGTGAGAGGCGAGCACGAGACGTGCCCCGATTGCGGTGCAACAACCGAAGTCTGGTCTCGCTCCGTAGGTTACCTTCGTCCCGTAGACCAGTGGCATGCCGGGAAAAGGAGTGAATTCAAGGACAGAAAGACCTACGACCGGCAGCTCGAAGAGCAGGAGATTGTCATCAAAAAGAAACAAAAAATTGCGGTATGATCTTCAAGGGATGGAGAAAAACCTCACTCATAGAGTATCCGGGTAAAATTGCTACGGTACTCTTCGTCGGCGGATGCAACTTCCGCTGTCCTTTCTGTTATAATGCTCATCTGGTAACGCGATCCCGGGAGACACCTGATATTACTCAGCAAAGCGTTCTGGATTATCTGCGGGAGAACACGAGGCTGTATCAGGCAGTTGTGGTGACAGGAGGAGAACCGACCCGGTATGAAGAGCTCCCCGGTTTCTTCGCCAGGGTGAAAGACATGGGATTCTGCACGGGGCTGGAAACCAACGGTACGAATCCGGATATGCTTAAAAGTTTGTCAGACGCAGGTATTTTGGATTACGTCGGTATGGATATAAAAACATCCCTGGTTTTTGAGAAGTACGCCCGGGCGAGCGGCGTCGAAGATGAGGGACTGTTTCAAAAGGTCCTTGAGAGTATCGAGCTTCTTCCGGCCTTGCCTTCGGTGGATTATGAGTTCAGGATGACTCTTGTTCCGGGTCTCCATGAACGGGAGGATATACTCGAGCTTGGCAATCAGCTTGGGGGAGTGAAACATTTAGTGCTGCAGAAGTTTATCCCTAAAGGCACCCTGGATAAGAGCTTTGAGAAGAGGGATCCTTTTCCGCCGGGTTTCATGGGCGAGATGGAGGAGCTGTTGAAAGATAGATTCGAGTCCTGCTCAATCCGAAACCTCTAAGACCTCCGGCACTTGATCAGAGATTCGATCTCCCATTGCGTCTGCCTCCACCATTCCGGCAAGTCTGATGTTTCCAGGGCAATCAATGCATAGCCAAGTGGTTTGAAATGAAGGGAAGGTGGTTGGTTCAGACGGATCAGCACTTTCTCCAGCGGCACGCCTTGCTCTTGAGAACAGAGGAAGAATCCTTCTCGAACGGGGAAAAGCTTTGGGTAATCCCCTTTCTGATAATCCGCGGGAGAGGGGAAATTAACATCAAGGTTTTCTTCCGTACTTAAACTTGTTGTCAGGAAAAGAGACTCGTCAACAATGCGGTATGTCGAGCTCTGGCCGGTCAGCCTGCGTGGATGGTTCTCAAACAGGCTGAGAAAATCGGATGGATTCGTATCCGGTGAGAGAATCCGGAGGGGGATCATCACGGGGAGAGCCAGTGCAGATGCAAGGCCAAAGCAGGTGAAAATTGTATCCTGAATTTCCCCTACAGCCCTGTCTATGTTGCTGTGAGGCAGTATGACAGCTAATTTCAGTTGCGGCATATCTATTCAAAGTTTATACCCCTTGGTGCTCTTAGCTGCAAGCCTGAATTAATGGTTTCTTGATAGAACGGCTCAAATCGTGATAAGATTAAAATTGACATTTCTAAGGGGTTGGGAAGATGAAACGGAAAGCAAAAACGATTTCCAATGAACTGACGGAGATAATCTCCGGATGGAGCGGCATTGCCGCTATTGTTATGGGGGACGATGCAGAGATAGAGACATACGATCCCTACTTCAGCATTGATCTGGATATCTATTTTAGGGGCCATCTTATCCCCTCCAACGACAGAAGGGAACAGTTGAAAAATCCGGGTGGATTTGAGACTTCTCCGATCTACCCCATCGATCGGTTTCTTAAAGATGAGCTTCCGGTGAGCATCCATTATAAGGATGTCTCCCGGATTAACCTGCTGCTTAAAAGAGTGCATGAGCAATCCTGGGTCTTTCGCCGGGAGTCAACCAATGTGCTGTACAGGATTGAAAAAGGACAGGTTCTTTACTCCCAGGGGACCTGGTTTGATGAGCTGAGAAGCAGCTTCAAAGAAATACCTGATGGATTCTGGAAAGGTATTATT
>CBDUZM010000270.1:0-5135 GCA_965371685.1 uncultured Spirochaetaceae bacterium
AAAATTAGGATCCAATGATGCTTTTAGAGATAAATAATTTGGCTGTAAGCTTTAATAAAAATAGAGCCTTACGCGGACTAGACCTTTCTCTGGAAAAAGGAGGAATTCATGGTCTCGTAGGTGAAACCGGAGCAGGAAAAACCGTTGCGTCTCTATCCATTATGGGACTTGTTCCCTGCCCTCCCGGAAGAATAGAAGGGGGAGAGGTTATTTTCCAGGGAAGAGATCTCCTCAAGCTGCCGGAAGCGGAATTACGAAAATTACGCGGAAAGGAGATGGGTATTATTTTCCAGGAACCTTTTAAGCACTTGAACCCTTCCCTAAAAATCGGTGAACAAATAATGGAAATGGTGCAGCTTCATCTGGGATGGAATAGAAAAAAAGCCTATGAATATTCCCTTCATATTCTATCGCAGGTTGGATTGATTGCTGCAGAAGAGATGTTTAATTCATATCCTCACGAGCTTTCGGGTGGTATGTGCCAACGGGCCATGATTGCTATTGCCATATCCTGCATTCCCTCCTTACTGATAGCCGACGAGCCTACAACAGCTCTGGATGTTACTTTGCAGGTTCAGATTCTAAACCTTATAAAATCTTTAAAAAGACAGATTGGTATGGGGGTGCTTCTAATTTCCCATGATCTGGGAGTGATAAAAGAAATATCCGAAATGGTTTCTGTTATATATGCAGGGAAAATAGTTGAAACTGCTGAAAAAGCGGAGTTTTTTACAAATCCATTGCATCCCTATACAAAGCTTTTACTTCTATCTATTCCTGACCCGGAAAAGAGGGGACATAGGCTCGAAACAATTAGCGGAACAATACCTGATGCTTCCGATATACCTCCTGGATGCGCTTTCCACACCCGCTGTCCTCTGGCTGAACAGGTTTGCAGTGAAGAAATTCCTGATTTCTTTGAATATGAAAAACGACATTTTGCAGCTTGTCATGTGTTGGGAAAAAAATGGATGGATTGAATATGGATCTGGTTAAGGTAAAGAGTCTGACAAAGGAGTACAGTAGGCACGGAGCGTTTTTTCAAAAGGATTTGGTAATAAGGGCTGTGAATGATATAAGTTTTACAATACAAAGAAAATCTATATTCGGTCTTGTAGGGGAATCGGGCTGCGGTAAAACATCTCTGGCCAGAGCCATTCTTTATCTGAATACTCCCATTAAAGGTGAAATTCTCTTTGATGATATTTCGCTCAATGCTCTAAATCATTATGAATTAAGGAGATTAAGAAGACGAATGCAGATAATCTTTCAGCATCCTCAGGATGTAATGAATCCTCAAATGGATCTGAAAACTATACTGGCGGAGCCGTTTGCAAATCGGGGTTTCAAGAAAAAGGAGAGAAAGGAAAAAATATTTGAATATATTCAGAAGGTCGGGCTGGATATGGCGCATCTTGAGAAGTATCCTCATGAGCTCTCCGGGGGACAGAAACAGAGGGCGGTTATCGCCCGGGCTCTTGCGATGGCGCCTGAATTCCTCATATTAGATGAACCTGTCTCTAACCTGGATGTTTCTGTAGAGGCAAAAATTATAAACCTTCTCTTGGATTTAAAGGAGGAGTTGTCTCTCACTTATTTGTTTATATCTCACGATCTGAATCTCATTTCTTATATAAGCGACGTTATTGCAGTCATGTATCTTGGCAGGCTTGTAGAGCTGGCTAATGCGGAGGATTTGATTAGAAACCCTCTTCATCCATATACATTAAGGCTGTTTTCCTTAAGGCCGGGTTATAATGCAGCTATTGAAGAAATTGATACCGCCCATTTCAATAAACCTTATCAAAACAGCTGTCCTTTCTTTGAGCGTTGTTCCGTTTCTGTAAAAAAGTGTCGAGAAGAGATACCACCTTTGTCAGAGGTGGAAGAAAATCATCATGTGGCGTGTCACATGATCGATAAATAATAACTTGGACGAGGAGTTTTAAATGAGAAAGAAGAGAATGTTTTTAACTATCGGTATTATTGCAGCAATGCTGGTTTTCGGTGTCCTTTTGGTAGGCTGCAAAAAACAATCGTATGGGGAAAAAATTGTGAGATACGGTCTTTCCGGTGACCCGGAGACGCTGGATCCGCAAAAAACAGCAAGGACCCTGGCTTTTCAAGTTATGAAGAGCATCTACGATACCTTGATTGAACCCGATGAAAAAGGAGTCCTTGTTGCCGGATTGGCGGAATCATGGAAGGTTTCCCCGGATTTATTGGAGTGGACTTTTTATATACGAAGAGGGGTACTGTTCCATAATGGCGATAAATTGACTGCCCTGGATGTTAAAGCCACCTTTGATAGGATTAAAAGAAAGGAAACTGCTTCCCCAAAAGCTTCAGAATACGAAAGTATTTCTGATATTGAAGTGCCGGATGATTATACAGTTATTTTCAAGCTGTCTGCGCCTGCATCTTCACTGCCGGCAACGCTTGCGTCCGCATGGTCGGCCGTTCTGCCGGGTGGTTTGATAGACGAGGGCCATGATTTTAATTCCCTGCCTGTGGGCACAGGGCCTTTTATGTTTAAGGAATGGGTCAGAGACGGACGGGTTTATCTGGAAAAAAATCCGAATTACTGGATGAAGAATCTTCCGGGAATCGATGCGGTCGAGTTTAACATTATTCCGGAAGAATCCGTCAAGCTCCAGGGGCTTCTTACGGGTCAGTTAGATATTGTTGATATGATTAATCCGGATAATCGTGATAGGGTTAGATCTAATCCTGACTTGAAAATGCAGGAAAGGTTTTCTTCTATTGTAATGGTGGTTGCCATGAACAATGACAATGAGACCTTACGGAATGTCAAAGTACGGCAGGCGCTGACAATGGCGGTTGATAAACAAACCGTAATGGATGTTGCTTATGGAGGAGGCGCTGTAGTTGCTACCTTTATGGATTACACAAACGCCTATTATAAGAATTTTACTCATCTTTTTCCGTATAACCCGGAGAAGGCAAAAGCCCTTCTGGAAGAGACAGGGTATGATTGGAATACTGAATTGAATCTTGTTCTTCCTCAAAGCTACGCGCCTCATGTAAAAGCAGGTCAGGTAATTCAGGAAATGCTTTCCAAAGTTGGAGTCAAAACAAAGATACAAATCATGGAATCCTGGTATGATGAAGCTTATAAGGGAGGAAAATACGACCTCTTTGTAATAGGCCATACCGGAAAGCTTGATCCCGACGGCAGGTTGAGTGGATATGGCACAGATAAGAACTATGTTAATTGGATTAATCCGAAGGCTGCTGAGCTTATAGCTCAGGCAAAACAGACTGCAGGATTTAATGAACGTAAAAAGCTCTATGATAAGATTCTCGAAATAATGGCCAATGAAGTTCCTCATATTTATATTGGAACGAGCAGTGATTTTGTGCCCATGAGGAAAAATATTAACGGTTTCAGGATTACAAATACTCTGGACACACTTGATTTTAGATGGGTCACAATGGAATAAGCTGTTTACTATGGTGAAGAGAAGAATAAATAGACTCTATATTCCCGCAATCTTATTTATCATGCTTTTGTGTTTGTGTGCATTGGCAGCGCCGGTTATTGCACCGGACGATCCCATCGAGCAGAATTTAGAATTTCGTTTTTCCCCGCCCGGAGCTCGTTATCTACTCGGTGCTGATGATCTTGGCAGGGATGTCTTGAGCCGTATAATATATGGCTCAAGACCGGCTCTGCTTGTGGGTCTGATTTCCGTAAGTATTGCAGTCTCTATCGGGTTACTTATCGGTCTTGCAGCGGGTCTTGCAGGCGGGTGGGTAGATAATTTTTTAATGCTTATAATGGATGCACTGCTGTCTTTTCCGGCTATTCTTCTCGCTATTACCATTGTCGCCTTTATGGGGCCGGGATTGATTCAGGTGATGACGGCTATCGGTGTTATTTACAGCCCGGTTTTTGCACGTCTGGTAAGGGTTGAAACACTTGCCTTGAAAGAGGAAGGATTTGTAGAAGCTTCCAGAGCATTGGGTACAGGAGAAATAAAAATTCTCTTTCATCATATCGTTCCCAACCTGATTGGAAAGGTGATTGTGCAGGCTTCTATCAACTTCGCTCTGGCTATTGTGATTGAAGCCTCTCTTTCCTATTTAGGTTTGGGAAATCCTCCACCCAATCCCAGCTGGGGTATGATGTTGAAAGATGCCAGAACATACCTAATACAGGCGCCGTGGATGGCAATTTATCCGGGACTGGCAATTGCTTTTACCGTTTTATGTTTTAATATATTTGGCGATGGTCTCGCTGAGAGATTGAATCCGAGAATATACAAATAAAAGGAAGAATATATGCTGCTTGCAATTGACGTGGGGAACACAAATATCAAGGTCGGCGTGTACCGGGAAGGAAAGTGGGAGAACAGGTGGCTTATAAGAACGCTGAGAAACATGACGGCGGACGAATACGGGGTAACCTTTCACAGCCTCCTGCGGCAGAATGACATCACGCCCGAAGAGATCGATGGGGCGGTGTTGAGCAGTGTCGTTCCGCCGGTGGTTGCAGCCCTGAACGGCATGCTGCAGTCCCTCATCGGGAAGGAGGCGCTCGTAGTAGCGCCCGGTGTCCGTACCGGATTGCGGATACGAACCGACAATCCGGTTGAAGTGGGTTCAGATATCGTAGTCGGCGCGGTGGCGGCCTATGACCGGTTCCAAACCCACTGCATAGTGGTGGGTTTTGGAACAGCCTTGACTTTTACGGCTGTCGCCGAGCCGGGGGACCTTCTAGGGGTCTCAATTGCTCCCGGGCTGAAGTATGCGGCGGAAGCTCTTTTTGAGCACACGGCGCAGCTTCAATTGGTGAAGTTGGACCCGCCTTCCTCCGCAATCGGGCGCAACACGGTTCAGTCCATCCAGTCAGGCATTATCTTTGGTTACGTGGGTATGGTGGAAAGCCTTATCGGGAGAATCCAGTCTGAGCTGCCGGGACCGGCAAAGGTAATTGCTACAGGGGGACAGGCCCGTATTATTGCCCCGCTTACTGAATGTTTTACAGAGATTGATCCCTGGCTGAATTTGGAAGGGCTGCGTATCATTTCCGAAAGGAACAGGGAGTGAACAAATAATAATAAGCTGTTGCCTTCCTGAATGGATTAACAGGAGGAAAGAATGAATAAACT
>CBDUZM010000271.1:0-5083 GCA_965371685.1 uncultured Spirochaetaceae bacterium
TTGCTGTCAAGACACAAAGATACATATGACGACGAAAAGAGATCCAGACTGGCTGATATTGTAAATGCAATTGCGGTTACCCCTGATGCTACAGCTGCTACCCAGTACAGTATAAAAAATAACACGGAACAGCCTGTATTCTACGATATACCTACGAGAGCTTTTATATACTGTGACCTTTCGTAAGCCTCAGGATGTTCGCTTGCTTCCTGGCACAGCTTCCCGCAGAAATCTTCGATACAGTTGAAATTGTGCTTGTCCATCCAATCTTCCACCTCGGTAAGGACATCCTTGATGTATGCTACAGTATTCCGATAAAGAACGCTGCAGAGCTGCACCGCTTTGGCTCCGACGAGGAGCTGCTTGATTACTCCGGCGCTGTCGTGGACTCCCGTGGTAGCGGCGAAATCGCATTCCACTTCTCCCGACAGCAGTGCGATCCACTGGAGAGAAAGATTCATCTCCTGGGGGGTGCTTAAAATATCCGCCGCCACGATCTTGAGCGCTTCGATGTCCACATCCGGACGGTAGAATCGGTTGAAGAGCACCAGACCGTCAATGCCCTCTTCACTCAAAGCCTTTATCGTATGGGCAAGACCGGAAAAATGCGGCCCTATCTTCATGGCTATGGGGATGTTAATCCGGCGCTTGACCTTTCGAACAATATCGAAGTATATACGTTCAATTTCCTCACCACTCTGCGACACGCTGGCAGGAATCAGGAAGGCGTTTAGTTCCAGAGCGTCGGCGCCCGCCTTTTCTATGCTCTCCGCATATTCGATCCACGCGCCGTCTGATATGCAGTTGATGCTGGCGATCACCGGCATGGAAAATTCGGCCTTGGCTTGCTTTATCAGTTTCAAATATTCGTTGATATGGTAATCCTCTCCTATTCCGAAAAGGAAGTCCATACCTTCCGCATGAGCCTGATATCCGCTGTCCGTCATTACTTTATGAGTGTCTGAAAGGATCTGCTCTTCAAAAAGTGATTTAAGCACTACCGCGCCGGCGCCTGCCTTTTCGCAAGTCTTCAGTTTTTTAAGCGACGAAGTAAGATTAGAGCTGGCTACTACAACCGGGTTGGCCATTTCCAATCCCATAAAAGTAGTCTTTAGATCAGCCATGACAGACCCTCCCAAGTAATCCGCATTTTAGTTATAGTAATTCTTATAACCCGGCCTGATAGAAATAGTCAAGAAGCAGGTAAGCAATTCGCAGACCGCCGATACAACTCGCCCGAAGGGGGGGGCGGTCGGGTTCATGTGGTTGATACTTGTTATGGCCCCCCGCTGGCATCAGCGGCGCGGCCCGCGTGTCCATTGCCTGCCATTGTTAGCTGTTCTTTTCTTGGCATGTGTGATTAGCGGCTTCTGACCCTTTTCTTTAAAGCTGACAACAATTTTCTCTGCTTTTTCAAAAGGAACAGTTATAAAAGAAAATTTGTCCATTACCTGTATATCTCTGATATGTTGGGGCTTAACCGGAACTCTACTCATAATAAGCTCAACAAGTTTTCTGGCATTAATCTTGTCTTTCTTGCCAAGTGCGACAAAAAGTCTTGCTTTGCCTTGTTGATCAAGTTGCTTCCCCTTTGCACCGACCTCTTTTATTTCTCCATAGGCATCAGGATTGAGTTCTTCTTCGAAACAATAGTTAAGTACAGCAGCTAATATTTTTGTCGGATTATTATCCCCAAGCAATTCCTTAGCCCAGTTAAAATATTTAGTATCAATCTCATCTTCAAGAATAGTAGTCATATCATCGTATATCTTTTTCTTTTTGGCTTCGATAATATCTTTTACCTTTGGTACTTTTGATTTCTTAATATCGGTCTTGGCGACTCGCTGTATGAACATTAGTTGTTTATACTCACTAGGTGTAATAAACGTAATAGCGGTGCCCTCATTCCCGGCCCTTCCCGTACGACCTATTCGATGAACATATGAATCCGGATCTTGAGGTAGTGAATAGTTTATAACGTGGGTGAGGTTAATAACGTCAATTCCACGTGCTGCAACATCTGTTGCTATAAGAATATTGACTCGTTGTTTCCTAAAGTTCCCCAGAGACCTTTCTCTTTGTGCCTGTGAAATATCTCCATGAATAGCTTCTGCGTCATACCCTCTATCCACTAAATGGGTTACAACAGAATCGACACCACGCTTTGTTCTACAGAAAACCAAACCATAAAAATCATCTTCAATGTCTATTATCCTGCATAGTGTCTCAAATTTATCAGAAGCTTTAACCTCAAAGTATATTTGCTCTGTCAGATTAGTTGTCAATTGCTCTTTCTTAGCTGTAAGAAGCTCATAACCATCCATATATTTATGTGCAAGGTCCTTTATCCTTCCCGGCATTGTTGCAGCAAATAATAGCGTTCTTTTGGCAGGATTCGTATGCTTCATTATTTCTTCCATATCTTCGATGAATCCCATATTCAGCATTTCATCTGCCTCATCAAGTATCAGGTGCTCAATCCCCCCAAGCTTCAGTGTCTTCCTGTTAAGATGATCGATCACCCTACCCGGAGTCCCAACTACAATATGCACACCTTCTTTCAGTCTGCGTAACTGCTGATTAATAGATTGCCCACCATATATCGGTACTACCTTGATATTCTTATCTCCTTTGAGTGAACTGATTTCTTCTGATACCTGAATGGCCAACTCTCGTGTAGGAACCAGAATTAATGCCTGAACCGCTTTGGATTTTGTATTAATCATTTCTATCAGAGGCAATCCAAATGCAGCCGTTTTGCCTGTACCTGTTTGGGCCTGCGCGATAATATTGGTATCATCTCTCAGCATTATAGGGATAGTCATGGCTTGAATTGCGGTTGGTTCTTCAAACCCCTTTTTATTGATTGCGTCCAATACTTTTACTGAAAGTCCAAGGTTATTGAATGTCTTTTTGTTTGCCATATGTTTTCCTAAATTAAGCTTTTTATCAGTAGCCCTTCTTGTTGTTCAATCTTCGATGTAGCCTTGCCTGGCCCATATTTTCCAAACCATGAAGCATAACGCAAGAAGTGCCCTAATGCAATATAACATTGTTTTGAGCTGCAAGCCCGGCTTAAGCTTGCTATTTCAGCCTCATTTAAATATACTCATGAACTTGGGAATATACGCATGAAAGAATTTACCGATCCGAAAGACTACTTTCCCTATATCGGCCATGAGCTCAACCATAAAAAGATACTCAAGAGCCCTATCTGGAAATGGATTGTCGGGAATCTTATGGATGAGGAAAATATCTCCTATCAGGATGACGATGCCCGTGTTTATAGTAAAGAAAACAGGTCAGTGCTCAAAAATGTTCTGATTCGAAATATAAGCGCCCAGCGTAATATTGCTGAAGACACCGATTCCGTGAACGTAATCGTTCCCCGCCACAGGAGTCTCTTCGACTACTGCCTGGGAATGCCGGTGCATTTCACACTGATAAACCGCGCAGTGATGCTCGTTGCGGGCAGCAATCTGTTCGTAGCCCGGTACGATTCCATTCTCCGCTACTTCGGCGGCATGATGTTCCTCAGAGAAGACGCCGTTATAAATCGCAGGGGCAAAACAGCGGTTTATCTCTCTATAAAGCGTTATATAGACGAGGTGCTTCCGGCCTACCTGAAGATGGAGATGTTCGACGGAGTAGGAGATCGGAAATTAAAACACGATATGATCGTCTATCCGGGCCAGGAGAAGGATTCCCTCACCAGAAAGCGAAAGGGGGGCAGGAGCAAATCGGGCAAGCTGCGGGACCTGAGCCCGATCTTCTTTATATTATTCAGAAATTTGACTGCAGAAAACGGAACAAAGCTCTTTATAACTCCCGCAAACATCTCCTTCTCCAAATATCCCGATGCCATTTTCCTGGTTCATCCAACTAAATGGAAAGGAATATTCCAAAATCTCCGTTACCTGCATGAACAGAACTTCACCATGGGATGGTACCCCAAATATACCCGCCGCCATACGGAAGCCCGGTTGGACGCGGTTGTCAACTATGGAAAGCCCGAGCAGTTCTGCAGCGGCGACTTCAAAACCATGCGGGATATAATCGATTACTCTCACAGGTTGAAAGAAAAGATCGGCCTTTTAGAGAGTATCTTCCCCACCACCCTGCTCTACCGTGCCATGGATAACGATTCCGAGCTTCCTATGCAGGAGCTGGAAAACCGTGCGAAAAAGCTCTTCGATCGTTATTACTCGCTGGGTATCTATCTCGAGAAGGTCTCGGCGAGAGAAGGAGAAATGGCCGGCATCAGGGAAATCGTCGACAGGGCGATAGTCACCCTTAACTGCAATCCCCGCTACCGGATGTTCCATCTCGAGACCAGTGAGTTTCTCCGTGTCGAATCGGGACGTCTTTTCTCACTGGATCCCAAGCTCCACCAGTGGTATGCCAACAGCATCCGCCATCTGGACGCATAGCCTGTTACAGGCGAGCCATCGTCTTCCGGCCAAAGTCCTCTTCGAAAGCTTCATTGTTCTTGTATGCAAAGCCGAAGACCTTTTCCCAGATAAGGCGCTTCTCCATACAGAGGTAGAAATAGACTGAATCGTACCAGGAAGAAAAAACACCGTGCATATGTCTGAAAAGCGCGATTTTGATGTCATCCGGATAGGTAACCTTGCCCTTCGGATCCGGCGCCATAGGCATCTGGAGGATCCTGGACTTACCATCCTGCATCCGGAGAGCTTGAATGACAGGTTTGATCAGTGTTACGGATCCATAGGATATGAAAAGTACTTCCCCTGCATCAAACTGATCCTGGACTCTCCGGCCGAGTTCTTCGTACTCCCGTTCCCATCCCCTGTAATACACCATGGGGTGAAAATGAAAAGCCACCTTCACATTTCTGTCCGCCAGCTTCCGGGCAGCCTGCAGCCTTTTCTCCAGCGAAGGGGTAAAGTGCTCCTCGTTGTGAATGATCGTTTCAGTATTGAGAGACCAGCTGCATACCAGATTATCAGGGCAGGCACACTCAAGCAGATAATCTATCCTGTCAGATTTTGTCTTCAGCTCCAGTAGAACATTGGGATTGGATTTGGCAAATTCGAGGAGATGTCCCAGTACATTGTAA
>CBDUZM010000272.1:0-5065 GCA_965371685.1 uncultured Spirochaetaceae bacterium
GTTTGTGCAATATTGTCAAGAGACAGCTCGGAGTTGTCTTTTATTACTTCAAGGGCGGGATTTCTCTCCAATTCTTCGTGAATTTTAAGCCGCAGGTCCTGAACAGGGAGAGACATGAGTTTTATGGCCTGGAAGAGCTGTGGTGTAAGCCGTAGTTTCTGCACCTGCCTTAAGACAGGTTTTTGAAGCAGCAAAGGTTTAACCTCCCGGTGTCTCTTTTATTAATATTGCCTCTTTAAAAGGTATTTGTCAAATTCAATAATCAGGAAGACTCGATCGATGTGGTGATTTACATCCGGAAGTGATCGCCGAGATAAATCTCACGAGCGATAGGACTCTGCAGGAGCTCGTTGTGGGTGCCGCTTACGACAATGGAACCCATGTCTATGATGTAGGAACGATGGGTAATTTCCAGCGTATCTCTGACATTGTGGTCGGTTAGAAGGACTCCTATACCTTTTGAGGAGAGATTCTGAACTATGTGTTTGATCTCGTACACGGCGATGGGATCTATACCGGCAAAAGGCTCGTCCAGCAGAAGGAAACGGGGTTCGATGGCCAGGGAGCGGGCGATTTCCGTGCGGCGTCTCTCCCCGCCGGATAAGGTATAGGCTTTCTGTTTCCTTAACTGCTCGATTCCTAACTCGTTTAGTAATTCCTCGAGTTTCTCTTTTTTCTGTTTCCTGGTCAGATCCTTGCGGGTTTCAAGGATCGCCCATATATTTTGAGCCACGGTAAGCTTCCTGAAGACCGAAGGCTCTTGGGGGAGATAAACAATGCCCCGTCTTGCTCTCCTGTACATAGGCTCGTTTGAGATATTTTTGCCGTTGAGAAATATTTTCCCGGAGGTGGGCTTTATAAATCCTACAATAGCATAAAAGATAGTGGTTTTGCCTGCTCCATTCGGACCAAGCAGACCTACTACTTCACCGACGTCCATGGAAAAGCTGACATTATCGACAACCTTTTTTTTCCCATAAAATTTGCTTAAACTTTCAATTACGAGCTTACTCAACGCTTTCCTCTTCAGTTTCTTCTCTTACTTTAACCTCTGCCTGAACATCCCCTTCCATCCGCACTTCTTCCTTCTCCAGGTCCACAAAGATCCTTCTCGCCCGGAACTCGTCTCCGTTCTTGTAGACTACGGGCATTCCGGTAAGCTCCAGCCTGCCCTCGTTCCGGAAGTAGCGGGCCGTCTGTGCGCGGCAGGTCAGATCGTCCCTAAATATTCTCACACCCACCTGGATTAGCACAATCCCATCCTTTTCCCGGTTTTCAATAATCCCGCCTTTGATGACAATTTCGTTTTTACTATCCTCCATAACGGCATTACCCTGGATAAGAGTGATATCGTCGCGGCGATTATAAAAGAGTCGGTCGGCCCAAAGCGCCCATCCTTTTTCTTCATCCTCTACATGGACATTGCCGCTGCATTGAGCATAGATGAAATCTTCACCGAACAGCTCTATCGTATCGGCTCTGACCACCATGCTTCCGGAGCTGAATTGGGCATTGCCTGAAAGAACTGTACGCTTCCTGCCCTCTGCGAGTTCTGCTGAAATTCTGTCCGCTTTGAAGGGGATTACGTCATCCGGGAAAAGAGTCGAAGCGGCGAAGAAAAACACCAGGATCCAGAGTTTTAAACTATTCATTTATCTTCTATATTAATTCGTCCCCGAACATCGTTCGCGAAACGTATTTCCATGCGGCGAAGGTCGGCTTCCAACTCCTTTCCCTCGATGAATGAGCCGTCGTCTTTCTCGAAAAGGACTACCACATCCGGGGGGGTCGTGAGCTTTCTGCTTTCATCTTCCCAATAGATGCTTTCCGTCTTGACGGTCGCCTTTTCCTGGATGGATGTAAAAATGACGGAACCGGAAAATTCGGCATTTTCGGTTTCCATATCGTAAATCGCTTTATTCGCCTTTCCCTCGGCGAGGAGCTCTCCATCCGCCCCATATTCTTCGAAATGGAGACCGTAGGCCGTTATTTGATCAAGCTTTTCATAAACTTCCACCCGTTCCGCTTCGAGCTTTATCCTGGCGCCATCCTCATGGACGATGACCTGGGAAAACTTGAGGCTTATGGAGTCGGGTATTTCCTCGGATAACTCCTCATCCACTGTCGCTTCATCGTAGTCGAAGCTGCAGGAAAGGTGAATTAAGAGAGGAAGAAGAAAAATAAGGGCTGTAATCAGGCGTCTATGCATCTTTCTTTTGCCTTGAGCACTGAATGCACGATTTTACAAAACTGCTGAAAAGAGGATTGGGGGAATCAGGCTTTGAAATAAACTCCGGATGAAACTGGACACCGATTCCCCATGGATGGTCCGGCCACTCCACGGTTTCCACAAGGCTGCCGTCCGGTATCGTGCCGCTGATAATGAGTCCGGCATCGCTTAAGGGTTGACGATACTTGTTGGAAACCTCGTAGCGGTGCCTGTGCCTTTCGTGGATAATTTCCCGGCCGTATATGCTGTGGATGAGAGTGTTTTTCTCAAGCTTCGATTCATTCTTTCCCAACCTCATGGTGCCGCCCATAGCGGTCACGTCCATCTGTTCTTCCAAAAGGCATACAACGGGATTCCCGGTGTTGGGCGAAAACTCCGTGCTATGGGCGTCTGCAAGATGAAGCACATTGCGGGCATACTCAATAATCATGATCTGCAGGCCCAGGCATATCCCGAAATAGGGCATCTTTTTTTCCCTGGCAAAACCGGCGGCTTTTACCATGCCATTAATACCGCGGCTGCCGAAACCTCCGGGAACCAGGATCCCGTCCACCCCGGAGAAATGGCCGCCTGTGACTTTTCCCGCTTCCAGGCTCTCCGAGTCGATCTTTACCAGCTCAATACGACGGTTGTTGGCAAACCCTCCATGCACGAGCGCCTCGAAAATAGATTTGTAAGAATCGTGAACATGAAGGTATTTACCAACTATGCCGATTCTTACCGCGGAATCCGCTTTCTGGTAAATACCGACAGGCTTCTCCCAATTGGAAAGATCCGCCTTGCTCCGGCCTGAGCCTATGCCAAGTTTCTCAAGCACAATATTGTCGAGATCCTGCTTCGCGAAGCTGAGAGGAATTTCATAGATTGTTGTCTTGACATCGAAGGCTGAAATAACGGCCCTGCCCTCCACATTGGTAAAAAGGGCTATCTTATTCCGCATTTCTTCACTCAGGGGTTCCGAAGAACGGCAGAGGAGGATGTCCGGCTGTATACCGAGTTCCAACAGGGTTTTGGCCGAGTGCTGGGTGGGCTTTGTTTTATACTCGCCTTCACCTACCATGGGAATGAGGGTAAGGTGAATGAAGAGCACTTTATCTTTTCCTATATCGTAGATGAATTGCCTTGCCGCTTCGAGAAAAGGAATCGATTCGATATCTCCCACCGTGCCGCCGATCTCTATGATGGTCACATCCACATCATCCTGCTCGCCGATAGCGAATACTCTTTTCTTTATCTCGTCTGTAACATGGGGTATGACTTGAACGCAGCTGCCTAGAAATTCGCCTTCCCGCTCTTTCCTGATTACTTCCTGGTAAATCTGACCGGTGGTAATGGAATGTTCCTTGCCCAGAGGGGCATTGGTAAAACGGGCGTAGTTGCCCAGGTCCAGGTCGGTCTCTGCGCCGTCGTCTGTTACATAGACTTCGCCATGTTGATAAGGATTCATTGTTCCCGCATCCACATTGAGATACGGGTCGATCTTTACCATGCGTATGTTCAATCCTCTGAGCTCGAGGAGGCTTCCGATAGATGATGCCGCTAAACCTTTTCCGAGGCTCGAACATACACCTCCGGTAACGAAAATGTATCGTGCCATCGGGATCATATTATTACTGATTAGCTATTCCGTGTCAATTGAGGAGTGTGAAGACTCTTGCCCGATAAGTTTTAAAATTTCTTTTCTTGTCCTGGCGGCCAGTTCGGCTTTCTCCGGTTTAGTGTATCCGCTGACGGAAATGGGCCTGCCGATCGCGACTTTTATTTTACCGGGGTTGACGTGGTAAGCTCCCTTGGGCAGCAGCTTGTGGGAGCCTTGAATGGCAACCGGCACGATCTCGGTTCCCGATGCTATTGCGAGAGAAAAGACACCGAGCTTAAAGGATTTCAACTCTCCCGTCTCGCTTCTTGTGCCTTCGGGAAAGACGATTGTGGAGAGCGTGCCTTTCTTTAAGACGTTTATTGCCTTACTGATGGATTTTAGTGCCTCCCGCGGGTTTGTCCGGTCTACGGGAATATGGCCGGCTGCTCTCATTGCCCATCCCAGAAGCGGAATTTTGAAGAGCTCTTTCTTGGCAAGATATGCGACAGAGAAAGGAAATGCCGTGTAGAGGATGATGATATCCGCGGCGCTGACGTGATTCGACATGAAGATGTAATTCTTTTTCCTGTTTAAATTTTCAATGCCGCTGACTTTCAGCCTGACTCCTCCGGCAAGGGTAAGGGAGAGTGCCCACAATCTTCCGAAAGTTCTTGAAAGCCCGACCCAGAACGGACGGGACAGGAGAACGAGGCTCGAAAACAAGACAGTGCTGAGAACCACCAGGAGAAGGTATAAAAGGGAATGGACATAGTGCAGTATTCTGACGGGCAGAGTTTTTTTCATATCCCCGGTTCCGCTTTGCTATCTTCCGGCGAGTCGCTTTCAATACCCACTCTGCTTTCAACTATGCGCGTAATTTCAGGAAGATCGGGCCGCCTTTGAAATCTTTTAATCAGGATGTTGATGAGAAATCCGATGGCTATCCCGCTTATTCCAAGAAAGATATTAGCCGTTTCGCTTTCTATACCGAGAAGATGTTTCCCGAACAGGTATAAAATAAAGAAGAGCAGGAGCGGCATTATAAGAATAAGGAACCCTGCTTTGATCGATTTCCACGGTGAGAGAAAAATTTCCACGGTGTCGCCGATCTTTAACGGCAAGGCGTTCAGGTTACGAGCTTCAACCGAGGCTTCCTGCTTTTCTTTACCGAGGGTACAATGGGTGCAGCTGCCGCATTCCATATCGCGGCAGTACTTAGCCCTGACCAGGCTGTCCTTGATTTCCGCCACCCTGGC
>CBDUZM010000273.1:0-5060 GCA_965371685.1 uncultured Spirochaetaceae bacterium
GATAATGGCAGTGGAGAAAAGCGGTTTAAAGTTTCAGCTCCAGGAGCAAACACGCTATTGGCCATTCATACAGGCATGGAAAAGAATAGTTGAAGAGGGAAGATTGGGCAAAATAGTTTTCGCAGAAGGCCAATATATCGGATTCTACGATTTTATTTATAATTTCTGGAAGCCAGAGACCGGCGAGTTTCCCGGTTTCGAATATGCTCGGGAAAATCCTGAAAAAGTCGAAAAAACCTGGAGAGAAGAGATGCAGCATCCTATCTACTATCTCCCTCACGAACTGAGTCCATTGTTATACATTTTTGATGACCGGGTAGTAAAAGTATCCGCTATGGGAACTCGAAAAAAAAGCTATGCCGCGCCGGAGACAGGCAGAGCGGATATTGAAGTGGCGCTAATGCACACGGAAAAGGATACGGTCATGAGGCTGGCCGCCGGATTTAATGTCCCCCGTGGTGTCCCACATCACTGGTATCATCTATTGGGAACCAAAGGAACCGTGGAGACAAAACGATCGGATTTGGATGAGGATATGATGTGGTTTTCGGATACATATATGGAAGCGCCGGCTAAGACATCCTGGGGGTGGAAGCACAGCCATGTTCCCAGGGAAGCTGTAGAAAGCGGCCATAGCGGCGCAGATTACTATCCAATGGCGAATTTCATTAAAAGCATTGTCGAAGATACCACACCACCTCTTGATGTGTATAAAGCGGTTGAAACAGCCGCTCCGGCCATACTGGCCGCTCAGTCAATAGACGAAGAGAATCGTTGTTTCGATGTGCCTGATTTCCGTCCGGGTCTTAATCGAAAACCAGGGGAGGAACCATGTTATGAGCAATAATGGATCGGTACTGCTGCTTGTAAACAAATCGGATACAGATGCGTATGAACAGGTTGAACCTGCTATTTTAAGCGCCTTCGGGCATTTGGGAATCCCATATAAGACATGGGATATCAGTTCCGGATGTCCCTCAAAAAAGGATTATTTGAATAGTTCCTGCGTTGTCCTGGGGCAGGATCATCTTGGAAAGAAGATTGGGGCAACCGGTGCTGAAGCTTTAAGAGATGCAGTAGCAGATGGGGTAGGACTGGTAAGTTTTGATGGCGACCTTGGAAGTTATTGTCACCCACTCCTTAAGATTTTTAATGCGGGCATAGCAAGATCTCCGGTTCTCTGTTCAAAAATTAAAACAGTAAATACCAACCATTATATCACCGGCACTCGTGAGTTGGATGATGATATTACCCTGGATAAACCTGTTGAAGTATGGCCTGTAGAGAGTCCCCGATACGGGGTTTCTGAATCAAGCCCATTACAGACTTTAAGTAATTGGCCTTTTGTCATTACGAGTGTTTATGGCAAGGGCCGGGTAGTTATGTTTACAAGTTCGATTAGGTTATGGACATTCGAAATATTAGGACACGCATGCGGTCTTGATGATGTATTCTGGAAGGCAATTGTATGGGCAGCCAAAAAACCCTTTGTTATTTATGGAATGCCGCCGTTTGCATCAGCTTTAGTGGATGACTGCAGCGGATCTTATAATCATTTCCGGTACGTAGATACAATGAATAAATATGGGTGGCTCCCGCATCTTGAAATCTATCTGGAAGATATTGACAGGGTAATGCACGATGAGAATTATGCTGATTCAAATAAGATAAAGTCTTTATATGATAAGGGGCTTGCGGATTTTGGTATACATGGACTTACTTATAATGATTTAATGTGGTTTGACCACATAAATCGCAAACCTTTGTCTGATAAACATCTAGCTGAAAACTTTAAAAAGTATGATTCTTATCTTAAGAAGTGGGATATTAAACCAAGCCGTCTGGAGAACTGCCATTTTGGTGAGATAGGCCGTAATGCACTGCCTTTCCTGAAAGAAAGAGGAATTGAATATTTGGCGATGCCTCTACCATTCGATGCCGCCTGGTTTGATGTGCCGGAAAAAATCAAACCAATAGAACCGCCCGGTCCATATCATCATCAGGGTTATAATATGGGCGATATTCCGGAAGATCCTCATTTTTTTAGTTTAAGATCAAAGCTCGATTCAAAGAACCGCACTACTACAACGTTCAAACCCCAGGTTGATTTTCTATGGAATAATACCATGTTTTGGGATGAAAATCCCCGAACAAATGTAGAAGAGGCAGCTCGTACAGCTGTTCTTCAGATACGTCGTGGTATAGATGCAAGGTTTTTTGGTCAAACGGTAGCTCATGAGCAGCGTATCAATATGGTTAATATGGAGGAATGGGAGGAGATTTATACTCGTTTGCAGGATGGGTTAAAAAAGTATGAGCTGATTTTTCGTTCTTCGGAATATATATGCGATTACGTTCACAGTCATTATAACACAGGAATTAAATCTATTAATGTAGACAGGCAAACAGGTAAGATCAATTGCACCCTCGAAGGAGAGGCTCGGGTAATTACAGCTCTGGAAGTATATAACAACAATGAAGAGAGTGTTGAATGCCGATTACATGATGTTCCGTCATTCACCGGCAAGGTAAGTGTGGAAATTTAGTTAAGGAGGAGTTAATATGGCAGAAAAGATCAGATGGGGAGTAATAGGATGCGGCGGAATTGCTGCACGCAGAACGATACCGGAATTCAAAAGCATGTCGGCAAAAGGAGAGCTTGTTTCAGTAATGGATATAGATGAGAAAAGGGCTAAAGAGGTGTCTCTGCAGTTTGACATCCCGCATTACTGCACAACAGAGGAGGAGCTTTTAAAGCAAAACATCGATGCAGTATATATAGCCACGCCTCAGAATATACATTGCCGCCAGGCTGTTCTGGCAGCTCAAGCCGGCAAGCATGTATTATGTGAAAAGCCGATAGCCGTTAGTCTGGAGGAAGTTGACCGGATAGAGTCAGCCTGCAAGGAAGCCAAAGTTAAGTTTATGCTTGGATTCTGTATGCGCAATAACGTTTATCATAAAAAAGCGAGGGAATTAGTACGATCAGGTGCACTCGGGCAGATGGTTATGGGACGCGGCGAGCTTACATGCTGGTACCCTCCTATGCAGGGTGCATGGAGACAGGATGTTTCAATCAGTCATGGCGGAGCTTTGATCGATATGGGAACTCACTGTCTTGATATCCTGGAATGGATTATGGATACCGAGATCACTGAAGTAACAGGCTTTCAGGACCTGATGACTCATAAGTATCGAACAAAAATTGAGGATGCATCTACTATAGTTCTCCGTTTCAGCAACGGCGCGCACGGTATTGTGGACAATTATTTTAATTTACCGGATGTTGCTGCCCAAAATTCTTTAGAGCTTCATGGAACCAAAGGATCAATCATAGCACAAGGCACGATAGGACAGGATCCGACGGGTAAAATGTTTAGTATTATCCAACCACAGGAAACAAGCTACGATGCCAACCAGGTACGAGATATCGAGTTAGACAGGCAGGAATACAAAATGGAAGGTATTGGACTCTACGGACAGATGATCGATATTTTCAGCAAGTCTATAATTGAAGATACAGAACCGCCGGTAACGCTGGAAGACGGAAGACATTCGGTGAAAGTTGTAAATGCAATCTATAGAGCAGTTAAGGAAAAAAGGGTTATACAAGTTGAGGAGTAAATCATGGCAGTTTTAGCAATTCATGGGGGCGCCCCAGTAAGAGACGAAGAATTTGCCGTATGGCCGGTTTTTGATCATAACGAAGAAGATGCTCTTATCGAAGTATTAAGGAGCAAAAAATGGTGGCGCTTTGCATTTGGACAGGGGGTAGAATTAGCCGAGCCTGAAGAAGGCGAACGAAGCCAGGTCGTTCTTTTCCAGGAAGAGTTTGCACGCCGCCACGAGTGTAAATATGGTATTGCAGCAGCCAATGGCACAGGTACCCTTGAGATGGGAATCCGGGCAATGAACCTCGATATTGGCGATGAAATTATTGTGCCGGCCTATACCTATGTAGCAAGCGCAACCTGTGTGCTTCAGAATAATTGTCTTCCGATATTCGTCGATATTGATCCTGATACATACAATATTAGCCCTGAAAAAATCGAGGATGCTATTACTGACCGCACCCGTGCGATCATGCCGGTCCACTTCGGCGGGCAGCCTGCAGATATGGATCGAATACTTGCAATAGCAGGAAAACATGATCTACCTGTTATTGAAGATGCCGCCCATGCTCATGGCTGTGAATGGAAAGGACAAAAAGCAGGTTCCTTTGGTTTATTCAGCTCATTCAGCTTTCAGGCGAGTAAGAACATGACCTCTGGTGAAGGAGGCATACTGTGCACCAACAACCACAAAATCGCTGAAGAATGTGAGTCGCTTCTGTGGTCGGGACGGAAAGTGGGTCATCCCTGGTATGAGTTTCACCGTCTTGGTTGGAACTACCGCATGACCGAGTTCCAGGCTGCGATCTTAAGACAACAGCTCGAACGTCTGGATGAGCAGATAAGACACCGTGAACGCACAGCCCGTTATCTTTCACGAAAGCTTGAAAGTATCGACGGTATATATCCTCTTGTTCATGATGAGCGCACCACTCTCCACGGCTATCATATCTACATGTTTCGTTATGATGAACCCGTTCTTGAGCTTCCAAAGGAAAAATTTATTGAGGCAATTGCCGCAGAAGGCATTCCTGCAACAGGTGGATATACGTTTCCGCTATATAAAAACCCTATGTTTCTCAATAAATGCTTTATTAATGGCTCCTTTCCGCTTGGGACACAGTATCATGATGATATCGATTATTCAGCTTTTACTGAAAGATGCCCTGTGTCGGAATTAGCTTGTAACAGTGAAGCAGTTTGGTTGCCTCAGAATATTTTTTTAGGAACTGAAAAAGATATGGACGATGTGGCTTGCGCTATAGAAAAGGTTATAAAAAACAGGCTGGATTTAATGTGATAATTGAAAAAAATGAATACAGCTTTTAAAAAATTGGGTCGTGGACAAAGGTAGAAACCATATGATTATGTCGCGTTTTAATGATTATTGTGTAACAACCGGAAACTCACTAAGGAAGGTATTCAGGGAGAAGGGCGCAGCGGAAATTG
>CBDUZM010000274.1:0-5044 GCA_965371685.1 uncultured Spirochaetaceae bacterium
CTGGAACGAGGAAACAGGATGTTTCCGAGTGGAAGGCAAGTCCGGTCTCCGGCAAGCTGCACTTTGACCGAAAAGCTGAAGGTGCCCATATTCCCTTAACATACCGAATCATGTGTTTTAAGCTGAATGCAACAATGGTGTCATATGACAGTATCGTCATAGGAGATTGTAAAAATATCTATTGACAGTATAAGCATTAGGTGACATATTTTTTGTGGCACGATCGTCATTTTATAAAAATATGATACTTGTGTCATATACAATCCTTTAAAAAAGGAGGTGATGGCCTGTTCCCAAAGAGACATTTTTAAACCTGCCCGAAGAGAAGCAGGAAAGTATCCTCAAAGCCGCTCAGGATGAATTTGCGCAGTATGGTTTCGATCTTGCCAGCATCCAGCGAATTGTAGAAGCCTCAGGGATTTCCCGGGGAAGCTTTTACCAGTACTTTGAGGACAAAACCGATATTCTTGTAGCTGTTCTAAGGAGATTAAGAGATCATAAGCTGGAATTCCTGGCGCCGGTCTTTTCCATGCGGGATGATCTAGGCTACTTCGATTTTTTAAAGCTTACCATTAAGGCGGGCTTTCAGTATGGGAAGAAAGAACCACAAGCCTATCAGCTTGCCAGGGAATTATTCACAAGTAAAATCCTGAATACAGGAGCGCTTTTAACAGCTTTAGGTGAAGAAGCCCTGGGTCAGATGGATTCAAACGCCTCCACCTTCTATGTGAAACCCATTGAAAAATCCATTGCCAGGGGAGAGATGACCGATGCGTATTCTCCGGAGTTTATCAGCGCTTATACTCAGACTATGCTCAGGGTAATCGGAGAAGTCCTCGCATCCAAAAACATCGCCGATCCTTTTGGGATGGAAGGGAAGAAACTCTACGACGACTTTATAGCCATATTGAGATATGGACTATGCAAAAACAGTAAGGGATAAGGAGTCGATAATGCAAATGATTGAGGTGAAGAATTTATTTCATTCTTACACGAAGAACGATGTTTATGCTGTGAACGATGTCAGCTTTGAAATAGCCAAAGGGGAAATTTTTGGATTCCTGGGTCCCAGCGGTGCAGGGAAAACAACCACCGTGGGAGTCCTCTCGGGACTTCTAAAATTGCAGAAAGGAGAAATCAGCATTGACGGCAAGCAGCGTATTGGGCAGCCTGACAAAGCGTTTTTCAACAGGATCGGAGTGGGCTTCGAAAGGCCCAACGTCTACAAGAAGCTCACGGGCTTCGATAACCTGAGGTTCCATGCAGCGCTTTATAACCGCGAGACAGAAGATCCCATGAGGATCCTGGAATTGGTGGGTCTCGCTGAAGAGGCCAGGAAAAAAACCGGAAAGTATTCCAAAGGTATGATGCAGAGAATTGGGTTTGCCCGGTCCATGATAAACAAGCCCGACATCTGGTTCCTGGATGAACCGACCATGGGACTTGACCCGACTACAGCAAACAGCATTAAGGGAATTATCCGAAGAAAACAGGATGAAGAGACCACTATCTTTTTAACAACCCATAATATGTATGTTGCGGATGAGCTCTGTGACAGGGTGGCGTTTATCGTGGATGGGAAGATCGCCGCCCTCGATACTCCTAAAAACCTGAAGCTGAAGTTTGGTCAACCTTCGGTGACCGTTGAATACGCAGAAGGCGGCGAGTTGAAATCGGAAACCTTTGACATGATCGGTGAGGCCAAGGCAAAGCTTCAGAAATTCATCGGCGATAAAGATGTCAAAACAATTCACTCAGGTGAACCGACCCTCGAGGAGATCTTCATTAAGCTTACCGGTCGCGGTCTTGAGTAGGGGGAAATATGAATCGAATTGGTAACCTTTTCAAAAAAAACCTGATTCTCGGGATCAAGGATATATTTGTTCTCCTGGAGGTGGGTTTTGCCATACTAATACTGCTCCTTCTTTTATTTTTGATACCTGAGGATATAAAAAAAGAGGCCACAATTTATGTTTATGACAGCACCAAAGTTGTGGAGAACTTTGTTGACGCCTCTGTCGGTCTTGAAGATATGGAAAAGAGGCAAGGCGAATACTATGTAAACAGCCGGGAAGAAATAATAGAAGGCATGCAGGAAGATAGATCGGCGATGGGATTAATTATTACAAAAAACTTAAACGGCACATACAATACCGAATTGCTGACCCAGCCTTATACCACCGACGCCATGGTACAATATATCGAAATCGATTTAGAGGACCTGCTTGCCCTTATCACCCCGCCATACGATTTTTATCCCGAAGAAGTTCACGATTCTGTGCGAGTAACAGCCTTACAGTGGGGGCTTCGGGATGAACTCCCCTTCAACCAGCGGCTCCTGCCATCGATACTTTTATATATGGTGGGGATTCTCGGCCTCTTTATAATGATATCCCTCATAGGTCAGGAGAGAGTTGAAGCGACCATCCGGGCATTCAGGATTTCTCCTGCAAGCATGTGGGAGTTCCTCCTCAGCAAACACCTGCTGCTTCTTGCTATCGGTTTTACTACATTCTCAATTCTCTACCTGCCGATGATGGGGTTTGGCGGCTACCTGCCCTCTTTGCTTATCATCCTTCTCACCATCATTCTGGGCTCATCCATCGGTGTCATTTTAGGAGGATTATTCGACACGCCAATAGCCTCTATTCTATGGGTACTCCTGTTGATGGTTGTGCTTGCATTACCAACCATCTCACTCTTTTCTCCCTCCTTTTCCCCGGAATGGCTGAAGCTCATTCCTTCCTATCACACCCTCTTCGGTCTGGATGCTGCGATGTTTCCCGATAATAACAGCCACATCATCTGGCAGAGCGCAGCTGTCCTTGGTGGGCTGGATGTGGTTCTCTTAGTTCTTTCAACCTGGATTTTCGGCAAACTGATAGAGAAGGAGGCGTAGAATGAAACAGCTGATGCAAATGTTCCTTTTCGATTTAAAAATGAGTATGAAAAGCTTTATGGGAGGCTATATTGTCATAGTACCGGTAATTATACTGATTATTCTCCGAACCTTCTTACCCAGCGTAGAAAGTACATCCTCGAATATCGCAGTTGTTGCAGACGGTCCCAACGCAGTAGAGCAGGAAATAATCGATGCGCTGGACAACTTCGCAGATGTGACGACCTACGATACGATTGAGGATATGGAACGTAAACTTCGGGGCGTCGGAAGTACCGAGGGGCTCTACTGGGATCCTGCGGATGAGCAGTACGTATCGGTAGTAGAACGGACTAGAGAAAGCAACAGCGTTTTTTCAACTGCAGCCCGGGTAGTTCGGCAGCACTACTATCGAAAGAATAATCCCGATGCACCCTTCATAACCCAGTACACATACGGAGTACCGCCGGAACTCTCCGATCGAACCAAGACCTCTCCGGTGGCTACCATAGGGGGATCCATTTTCATCGTCTTCATGTTGATTGTCAGCGGCTTCATCATTGGTTTGAATATTGTCAACGATAAAGAGGAGGGCACCGACAATGCTATCAAGGTATCGCCGGTAAGTAAGCCCGATTATTTTATCGGTAAGAGTATCTATCCGCTTCTGGTAGTGGTTTTCTACACAATCATTGGCCTGCTTGTGCTCAGACTCATTCATGTAAGCATTCTGCAGACCTACCTGGTTGTGATGGTTTCCTTTACCGTATCGCTTCTTTTCGGGCTTGTGATGGGAGCGATAGGGAAGAACGAGAACGAAGCGATTGGCTTTGGAAAGCTCCTCTCGATGGTCGTCATGCTATCGATACTGGGAGGTACACTGCTTCCCGATAAATGGCATTGGGTGGTGTGGTGGTCACCCTTATACTGGATATACGATATTCTCGAGGAGGTATTCACCGAATCGGCCACCTGGGGAATCCTCGGTTGGAAATCAGCTGTTGTGGTAGGGCTGACTGGTCTCTACTTCATTCTGCTGAAAAAAAGGATAATTAAGGGTCTTTCATAAGCTATAATAAATCAAACCAGTACTGGAGGGAAACATGGGTTTTATAATATTAGGAATTATTTTGATAGCTTACGGAATTTTTTGTTTAGCCGTCGGTCTTTTAAAATTCCCGGCAGCAGTTTGGAACATGGGAAAAATCCAGGGATTCAGAAAGATGCTCGGAGATGTTGGTACGCAGATTTTCTTGACTATCTGGGGCCTCGCTGCTTTGGGTTTTGGGATATATTGTCTGGTTCGTTTAGCATAGATACTATAACGCTTCGAATCCCTAAATAGAGTAGTTCTCCGTTCTGTAACATGAGCCTCCCTTCCATGTGCCAGAGGAAGGCTTTTTTCCACCGGGCTTGAACGAAGTCCGAGCATTCGGACCGAAGGGACGAATGCGGGGCCGCCGCTATCGCGCCAGCAATAGCCAAGCGGCCAAGTTTGGTCTACGGCAAAATGTTATATCCATGCAGCATAACGAGAACTCCGAAATACATTTTTTCAGTATTGGACTTTTATTCTATTTGTTTTACCTTAACGCAATCTGTAACCTGTAGTATTTTAAAACACGTAAAAAAATGCAATCTTCTGAAGTTTGTAATATTAACCTGTACATAAAGGTTGGGTAGCAAGTTGCGGCTGCATCCATCCATTTAAATACAAAGGAAATATCGTAAAAATATGTCCAAAATTGATGCACGGTTTTACAATCTCCTTATTAATCTTTATTAGAAGATGTCAAAATTTATCAAACCTGGCAAAAACTGCGAGATACTCTGCTCTCTTAAAATGCGCTGAAAGTCGTAACGAAGTTTAATGGTGCAGTACGTTAGCCGAAATCGGGTTCAGCCTTGTTTTTCATAGGCATGTTATCGACCAACATAATGAACCGTGTTATATTGTAGTACGGAGCAGCAATATGAAACAAACACTTACAATAATAATATCAGGAGGAGTAAAGGAACAATGAGAACAGTGGTTGTCTATAAATCAATATCAGGTTTTACGAAAAAATATGCTGAATGGATTGCACAAGAATTAAGAGCCGACTTATTAGCGGTAAAAAAAATAAATATTGAAATATTACTTAAATATGACAATATCATATATGG
>CBDUZM010000275.1:0-5035 GCA_965371685.1 uncultured Spirochaetaceae bacterium
AGTGAATAAACCTTTCTTAAGGTTTGTTCATCTTCAAGCTATCATATCCGAAAATTTCGGATATGATATTATAGGGTACTAATACCTGATGGAATAAGTCAAGTATAATAATACCGGGCAGGATTGACTGGAATTATCAAAGTAACTATTATTTTACAAGCATTTTTTTTGTAGTATCACTGGATTCTGAAATAGAGCACCATTTTATGAATTATCAATTTACTTTATATAGCTGGGTATTGATACTTACCACTATTACAGGCCTTGTCACAGCATTCATCGCTTACCGCCGGCACACTGAGTATGGTGCTGTTTACCTGGCCCTTCTGGAGCTGGCTGTGGCGGAATGGGCATTTGCGATTGCATTTGAAGCGGCAGCAACGGATATCACGTTCAAGCTCTTATGGTCTCAAATCGCCTATCTGGGTACGGCAACTGTGTCACTGTTCTACTTCCTTTTTGCAATGAAATACAGTAGACGGGGCAGGTATTTGACGCATCGTAACATTGCCTTGCTCTCAATCATACCGGTTCTAACCATAGCAGCCGCTGCAACGAACGATTTGCATCATTGGCTTTGGACAGATATATCGATCGACCACAATAATATCGCTATCTATGGTCACGGCCCGTGGTTTTGGGTATTTGTCGGGTATTCCTATTCTTTGCTGTTTGCCGGTATGATTTCGCTTTGCCTTAGAATCTTTCGCTTTCCTAAATCCTACAAGTATAGGATTGGAGCATTGCTTATTGGTTCCGTGTTTCCTTTCGTAGGGAATCTGATGTACGTGTTTGGTCTGAATCCGATTCCCGGCAGGGATTGGACCCCTGTTGCGTTTTTGTTAAGCGGATTGATCCTGGCCTGGGGGATATTCAGGCTGCATATATTCGAGCTCGCTCCCGTAGCACGTAACAAGCTGATGGATACGATGGGCGATGGGGTTTTAGTGATCGATGCTCAAGGCCGAATTGTTGTCTTAAACCCTGCGATGCAGACCATCATTGGACTTCCGCATGATCAGGTTATCGGTCGGTTGGCTGCTCAAGTATTAGCTTATTGGAAGAAGCTTATTGAAGAAACCCGGAATCTTGATAAGGAAACGCAGGTAGAGGCTCATATGGGTGAAGAAGGGGCTATGCATTACTATGATTTACGTTTCTCACCCCTGCATAACCGGAAAGGCCGGCTTAACGGCCAGCTTATTGTATTGCGCGATATCACTCAGCGTAAACAGATTGAGGAGGAAAGACAGCGTCTTGTACACAAGCTTCAGGAAGCAATTTCTGAGGTAAAGACGTTAAGCGGATTGCTGCCAATCTGTGCCAACTGCAAGAAGATCAGAGACGATCAAGATCTTTGGCACAGTGTAGAAAATTATGTAAGGGATCATTCCGATGCTCAATTCAGTCACAGCATCTGCCCCGATTGCTTTAGAAAACTGTATCCTGAATATGTTGATGATGATTGATTGATAGCATTCGGGAGCTATTGGAACTGGTCCGGTGGAAAGAGCCAGTCGCCGCTGCTCTCCGCCCCCTTCTCGTCCAGGACGAGAATCTCCTGCATGAAATGGCGGATAATCTGGTGGCGCCTGACAATACTCGAAGCTTTCTCCCTCTACTCATCTAATGGGAATAAGTCTGGTAGACAATATGCATCTAAATGCCCTTTCATCGAAGTTGATGGAGAATTTAGTACTTGAAAAAAAAGAGTTTCTTATAGCAGATACCGATGCTGGAGTGGAGCATCTGGGACGGGGAGTAGAGAAAGGGTGCGATATGATTCTGGTAGTAGTGGAGCCTTCTAGAGAATCGATAGAGCTCGCCCAAAGAATCACCGGGATGGTAAAAAATCTAGGGAAAGAGATCTACTATATCCTGAACAAAACCGATGAGGAGACGGAAGTCACTCTATTAAACTCTTTTCCCAAAGATATAGTTATAGCATCCATACCGAAGGATAATAGAATATTCAGGTGTGGACTGGAAGGAAAAGAGCTTGATTTTAAGCTTGAGGAGATCGGAAAGATAGCGGACTTATTAGAAGCAAAAAGATAAAGCTTGCTTCAAAGGTCGTTTCTGACGGTCTTCCGGAAATATAAGATCTCTATGTTGTTGTTCCCCGAGAATCTTCCGGTTTTCTGCTGATACATAATCTCCGCTGAAACTCTACCACGACGCAGGTGCTCATCAGGCGATGTAATCAGCGTAGTCTTATATAGCCAAAATATACTTGATGTTCGACTAGGCAAACAGTATATTAAAACTAGAACATTGTCAAACTACACAAACCTAAGCGATAAAAGGCGGAGCCATGCCTTGAATAAAGAAAGAAGGCAGAAGGATCTTTTTTTTGCTTCCCATCCCCAATCACCTCTGCAGCCTGTAGATCGCCTGGAATTCCAAGGCCTTGTGTACTGGCCCCACAGATCCGGATTACCGCTTTGAGCTGGAGTTGTGAATACACGAGGAGAGGCAGGTCATAGAGGTTGGAGACACCGGAGGTCAAACGCGAGAGCTGTGGAAATGGGGTGAGTTCCGTTTTAAACTTGGAGGAGAATATTGCACGATAGAGGCCTATAAGAGCGAACCTGGCGATGAGCGGCTCTTCGTGCCTTTCCGCGATGCAACCAGCGGGAAAGAGAGCTATGGCGCCGGCCGATACCTCGACCTTGAGGAGGAGACGGACCGTACAGCGGATGGCCTGTGGATATTGGACTTCAACGAAGCTTATAATCCGTGGTGTGCGTACAGTAAAAATTACGTCTGTCCGTTTACTCCGCCGGAGAATTGGTTGACAGTACCGGTTCGTTCAGGAGAGAAGCAATACGCTACAAACGAATAGCAGAACTGCAAAGGAGAGTGCCTATTGGAGGGCGGCGGTACCTTAACGCCCGAAAGCTTTAGGGCTACGTTTGAGCCATGACAGGACATGCAACATCTAAGGAACATGAGGCCGACATGTGGTTTCGGCAGTGTGCGGAGCGCTTTCTGCGGAGAATCGGAGTCCGCGAATGCCAGCAGGTTGCGGATATTGGTTGTCATAACGGACGGTTCACCATACCGGCGGCATATATCGTAGGCTCATGCGGTACAGTTTATGCGATCGACAAAGACAAAGACGCGCTCGCGAATATGAATGGAAGGATCAAGAAAGAAAGTCGGCAAAACATCAAGGTGATCAAGGCCGACCTTGCCGGGGGCGCCTTTGCTTCGCTAGAGCGTGAGACAATTGACTTGGTTTTGCTGTACGACGTGTTGCACCGCGGATATCTGCCGGAAAAACACGAACGCAGAAATATGCTGCAGAACGTTTACCGCATCCTCAAAACAGGTGGTATTCTCTCCTGCTTCCCCACCCACCTTAAGAAGTACCGATTCACATTCGAAGAATTGCTTGTTGAGATCGGTGACGTAGGTTTCACCCTTGAGGAAGAAACGTGGTCTCGAATCGTTCACGACGGTAAACTGGTACGGGGAAGAATTTTTCGTTTTTCGAAACCTTTGACCTGACAAGGAGGCAACGTGCACCGTTTGATACTCTAGTCAAAGATTCACGGAACGGCAATCACCGAAAAACAGCTACCATGAAAACAGCATCAAGCATGAGGAGTATCTGCTTGGCGAGTAAGACATGTTTGCCGTCGAACAGGTTCATGTGCTGAATATGGACAACGAGCGCCATAGAAACACGGCGCCCACTAGAACAATAATAGAGCAAGAGATTGGGTAAAAAGGAAAAAAGATGAGCTGGAATTTTATTATGGGGCTAATACATGGGATATTCTTTACGGGCGGCATGGCCTTTAGTAATCCCACAGCAATTTTACCGGTATTTATAAATAGCCTGACCAGCTCCAAAACCGTAGTAGGCCTTTTTTCCGCCATAATGGGAAGCGGATCTTTTCTTCCCCAGTTGTTCGTTGCGAGCAGGATAAGGGGAAGGGAACATAAGAAGCCTGTTCTCATATTTGCAATAGTTGTAAGAATGCTCTGCTGGGGGGCTTTGGGAATCCTTACCTACTTTTATGGGGCAGATAATCCAGGCGGGATTTTATTTTTACTTTTTTTCCTTCTTACACTGTTCTCTTTTATGGGCGGCGTTGCAGTTATACCCTTTATGGATATATTTGGTGGGACGATCCCATCTAACTTGAGGGGGAGGTTTTTTGGTCATCGCCAATTGTGGGGTGGACTTTTGGCTGTGGGTGCAGGTTTTGTTGTAAGGCATATCCTGGGAAGTCAGGATATATCCTTTCCCAAGAACTATGCACTTCTATTTTTACTCTCTTTTATCTTCATCGGAATTTCGTATATAGCTTTAGGATCGGTGAAGGAGCCGGTCTATAAAACCTCCACGCAGGATATGAGCTTCGTTTACTTTTTAAGAGAAGCTTTTGGGATACTTAAAAAAAATAAAAACTACCGAAGGTTTATCATCCTTCGGATTCTTGCAGGAGGAGGAGGATTGGCTCTTCCTTTCTATGTACTTTATGCAAAAGATACGCTAAATGTGGATTTGGGGATGGTGGGCGTATTTGTCTCTGCGCAGATGTTAGGAGGAATCTTATCAAACATCCTGTGGGCTCATCTTTCAGATTTTATCGGAAATAGGCGTGTAATTCAGATATGCGTATTTTTAAGGTTGTTGATTCCGATAACTGCCCTGCTGATACCTGGAGAGTTTTCCAATATTTATATCCTTGTTTTCATCCTTATTGGTTGTGTGACAAGCGCAGAGGTGATTGGACCTACAAATTTCCTTCTGGACATAGCCCCTGATGATATGCGGCCTACTTATGTGAGCCTAACTGGCACGTTAACTGCTCCCATAATGTTCTTCCCGTTAATCGGAGGTCTCCTTCTACGATATATTTCTTATAAGTCTGTCTTCTTTCTGGCAGCGGTTTTAGTGGCAGGGGGTTTAGTTTTAAGCTATTTTCTCAAAGAACCCAGGGACAAGGAGTATAGGTTTAAGCATATATGATAGCTTGAAGATGAACAAACCTTAAGAAAGGTTTATTCACTGATAGCG
>CBDUZM010000276.1:0-4996 GCA_965371685.1 uncultured Spirochaetaceae bacterium
GCCTTACGAACGATTGGTAACACATGAACGGAGCTTGCAGAAGGCAGAGAAATTAGCAAAGGGGGGGAAAAAAATATCTGAGCGGATCCGTAAGGTAAGGCTTTCTTTCGTTTACACAAAGCTTGCCTGGGAGATCATGCACAATTATGCTGAAATGTTGAGATTCAAATATAGCGGCCAGAAGGAAAAGGCCAAGGCATCACTTGAGCGAACGGTGGAATTGGCCAAACGCCTCGATTCATTTTTGGTTACGCATTGCCATGAAAGGGTTTTCCTGGCCGCGCCCAAACCTTACCAGCGTTACGCCAGTTCAGCGATACACAGCCAGGGACTTAATCCATTTCTTTCTGAACGGAATCAGCAACGCCTTTTCAACTTCATCGAATCGGACAATTTGGCATTGGGGAGGAGAGCTACAGCACAATCTGAGCACCCCTGGGAAGGGAATGCGATGAACGCTACCGATGGTGACCTCGACACAGCCTGGCGCTCCGGATATGAAAAACATTGGAAAGATTACGGTTGCAGAGAAGCCAGGTATGCATGCTACCCCCAATGGCTACAAGTTGATCTCGGTGAAATCAGGAGCATTAACAGATGCTTACTCAAGGTCCCGCAGCAGGGCTATTATCATTACAAGATAGATGTCGCTGCTGATGAAGCCGATTGGATAATGGTATCGGAGAAGAGGGATAACAGAGTTGCACCGTCACAGGGATTCACCTATAGCTTTCCCGACATCGAGGCAAGATTTGTCAGGGTAACGGTAAGCTATAACTCAGAGGATAGTGATGTAAGGCTTTACGATTTGGAGGTTTATGGCTGAACCCCTAAAAGCCGTTGGTCTTGGAAGTAGCAGGACCATCACTGCTACGTTGAAGGAGGTGGAAAATGCTCAAAAAACTGGACTGTCTCTGGCCTTATCCTCAGGAGGTGGTCGTTTCGGGCAAATTTGCAGTTCCGTCGCTTGTGCATGTTCAGGATAGTTTCCACACCGTCGGCCTGGAGCAGGATATCCGTTCAATTGCCCGGTTGAAAATTTTAGCAGATTCCATGGCGTATCCGATCAAGTTCAATCTGGATGAGAGCTTATCCAAGGCGCAATCCTATAAGCTTACTATGGGCAGGGACGGCATCACTGTTTTCGCTGCGGACGAACCGGGCATGGCCTATGGAATGCAAACGCTGCTGCAGATCCTGGCATTGTTCAGAGACGCACCCCGGTGGCCGGAAGTGGAGATCAACGACTACCCGGCATACCGCAAGCGTTGTTTCATGGTTGATATGGGGCGGAGCGTTTTCAGCATGCCTTTGCTGAAGCGGATTATCCGCATCCTGGCGCGCCTGAAGATGAACCAGTTGCACGTCCGTCTTTACGATGATGAGTTGTGCGCTATGCGCTTCCATGGATTTCCCTTCGGGTCAGAAAATCCCTATGCTTTGTCAATAGCTGACCTGGCAGAGCTTGTCAAATATGCAACCCAATACCATATTGAGATCGTTCCGGAGCTTGAAGCCTGGGGACATGTTGGATCGCTGGTCTATCACCGGCCCGAACTCCGGGGAGGCGAAGGAAAGTATAATGGCTCATCCTTCCTGATCTGTGAGGAGACCTTTGCTCTCATGAGGGAACTGACGCGTCAGGTGGTCGATGTGATGCCCCGGGAAGCCACGATTCATTTTGGTCTGGATGAAGCAAAATGGTATTTGTCCCCGTCAATGCCAAAGGATTTTTCTCCAGAACAGCTTGTGTGGCGCTATTACGAAATGCTTCATAAGATTGGGGGCGAACTGGACAAAGAGCTGACCATGAGGATATGGGCAGACCATGGCGGACGGCCGGTTCCTCAGGAAATCCAGCATAAGGTCATTATTGAGCCCTGGCAGTATTGGAACAGCGCGAAAAGCCGGATTGACAGAGCGATAGAAAGGTATTCAGGACCGGGGAAGATGCGCTGGATGATGGGTGCAGGGCAAAGTGTTGGACAGTATCGAGGAGCATACCATGCAACCAGATATTGGTGCAAACAGGCGCTGGACTCTCCTAATGTTGAAGGAGTGAACATTACATGGTGGGGCAGTAATGATCTGGACCAGAAGCTGATTTCCCTGTTTGCAGGTTCCTATTACGCCTGGAATCCCGATTCTGGAATTGGTTTTTCTGAGCTGGAAGATTATGAGGAAGTTGACTGCCATGTGTTTCCCTATATGTACTGGTGGCAGGGTACATTTAGGGATGCCTTTCAGGACGATATCTGTCGGGACAGGGGGCCAGTGGTCAATAATGGCTTCTATCTGTGGGGACCAAATCATGGTAAGCCAGTTGCTCCCACAGTACCCGTGGCTAATACCGCAATCGGACATGATTACCTGAATGAGTAGCTGGATTGAATGATGAATTTCCGGCGTGACGAAGCCGCATTGGAGTGAATGGTAAAAAAAGAAACATGGAATTTCACCTTGTGTAAAAATGTGTTTTTTACTTTGGAGAAACTTTACCCGTGAAACGTAAAGCGTGAAAGGGACAGAAAGAGGAATTCCGAAGAATGGGTGAGAGTCATTCCGTAGGAGACCGCAGGTGATTTGTTGTAGAAGATGGAGGACTATCGCCTGGATCGTGTATAGAGGTGTTACACACCGTGCTGCAAAGCATTACTTCCTATAATCATGCTTCATGTTTTACTTTTGACATATTCTGAAACAAAAGAAAGAAACAACCACAAAACCAACAGTACAACTATAGGAGGGATAATGGACGAGAAATTCATTTTGATCGAAAGTGGCAAGCCGCTATGTTCCATAGTGGTTTCCGAAAGAGCGTCTGTCACCGAGAAATTTTCCGCAAATGATCTTCAAAGAACCCTTTTGATGATGACCAATGCTATGGTAAAAATAGTGCCGGAGGATCGTCTTGTAAAGGGCAGAAAGGCTATACTGGTGAGCCGTTGTTCCTCGTTCCCTCAGGCCGGGGAAATATTGGAGGAGGAGAACGATACCATCCTCATAAAGACAATTGACAGCGATATCTTACTTATCGGGGGAAACAACAGGAGAAGCGTGCTGTATGTTGAGCACCCACCCCGGCGCATACGGGACTGATTTATGGAGCACAGATATACTCCGGTGGGAATCTGTCTAGGATCAAGTCTTCCCCGAACTCAGGAAGCGGGGGATACTTTTAAATATGAACGTGCACAATCTCTTCTATTTTTTGCCTCTGGAGAGATATTACCCGGAGCATCCCGAATGGTTTTCGGTGCGGGAGGAGGGATGCAATGGCAGCGGTAGGTCAGATACCGATGTGGTCGACAGAAATCTCATTCGGTATTTCGAAGACCAGGTTGAAATAGTTCACGCTTATGACCTTGGCCGGAAAATATATCCCAAATGGTTATTTTTCGAGAAGGGACATAGAGTGCCTTCACAGATCTGCTACTCGAACGAGGATGCGGTGGGAACATATACCTTGAACGTCTTGACATATATTGAGGCCCATCCGGAGGTAGATATAATCGGTTTGTGGCCTTCTGACGGCGGCGACTTTTGCCCGTGCGAGAGATGAAGAAGGGATCCATTCATTATTCTTAAGGTCGTAAATAACATAGCGAAGGAAATAAACCGGATAAGCAATAATCTCATTGTCGAACATATCGTCTATGGGGAGAGGTCACGTTAGGCGCCGTCGGAAGATATGGATATTAGCTCCAACCTGATCGTCTTTGTGTGCTACGATGGGTATGATGAATGGTTACCGTGGCTGGAGCGTAATATCAAACATGGATTCTAAAGAGGGGAATATAATCTAGGCGACAAATACGCAAACAGAGGAGTAGTTTACCTGAAGCCGGAACAGGCCCGAAGATGGGCGGATTCGCTCGTGGAGGATGGCTTCTGTGGATTCAGTTCGTTCTACATCGAGATAAACAGCTGGTGGAGGAGCAGCTTCAATTACTACTTCCTCTCGAAAGCTGCCTTTGGGGAAATGCAAAGTGTGCAGGAAGTACTGAAAGATCATTGTGATAGCTATTTTGATAAGTTTTCCGGGAAGGCCTATGAGATATTATCAGCGCTTTTGTTTGAGGTGAGGTATACCGAAGAACCATATGCAGCTGGAATGTCTGCCGAAGAAAGTATTTTTGATGAAAACGAAAAGATTTTCAGCAGAATCGAGAAGGTACTTACCTTTTTGGAAAAGGAGATTGAGAAGGATAGTGATATGTCGCTCCGGCTCACAAAAGGCTTCACACATACATAACCTTTGCGAGAGGCTCTGTTGCCGCTTATTTTTTGCGCAATGAAGCTTTGCTTGAAGAAAAGACGGGCAAGACAGGCGAAGCGATTGAAAAAATGCTGGAAGTTGCCCGGCTCGAGGAAAATATGCAGCAATTATGCCAGGAAAGCTTCTTAAATAATGACGGGGTTTTGGACTACAGGCTCTTTATTTATAGAAGGAAGTGGCGATTTTTAGAGGATGTAAAAATATTGGAAAAGGTCAGTCCAGAGAGGCAAGATTGAGTCTTGGGGTGCATGACTGAATTAACCACATATCTAAATTACTCGCGAGTGATTTTGGTAGATATAGAAAAAAGTAGTATTATAGCTGCATGTATCGTAGATACCTCGAAGAACAGATAAGGAAGGATATCAAGAAAAAGATGGTCTTCGTGCCGGGTCCAAGGCAGCTTGGAAAAACAACCCTGGCTAAAGCAGCGGTTCCCGGAGGCCAAGGCGATGCAGGTAGCTATTGATCCATTTACAACGCATTCAGGAAATCAAGGAAATGCTTAAAATCTTTTTTTATCGATGCTTCCAATTCTAAAAGCTTTTTCTGGAGGTACTCGAGTTTGTCCCAGTCGTATTTCATCTCGAAGTAGTATCGTCTGAAATGGCGGAATCTCAGCAGCTCCAGTAACCGTTGGTACGAGGATTCCGAGAGCACGGCAACTCTTAGACCGGGTACTTCAATTCTCATCTTTTCGAGCAGGTCTTGATGCCA
>CBDUZM010000277.1:0-4995 GCA_965371685.1 uncultured Spirochaetaceae bacterium
AGCCGATAGCGGTTTCACCCGCACATTTTCTTTTTATTAATTCAATATTTATTGGATTGCGGGTGAAACCTGCGATAGGAAACTCTACATGCAGTAATACTCTCAGTTTCGCCATTGTTTGACAATATGCGGTGATTTTAATAGACTTCCGTTGAGGTTTAAGAATGTATCATTTGACCATCCTGTATGCTCCTGACGCGAAGGATACCCGAAGCGCGGTAAACTCAATAGCCGATGCTGTTGGGCGGGAAAACCTGGATGTAAAAGTAAGACCCGCCCGGGAAGCGGGAATACCCGATGTTCTTGCTTCGGATATAGTCATCTTTGGACTGGATGGAAAGGATCTGAAGCCGGCAAAAACAGCTTTTGCGGAAATGTTTCGAGCTTTTAAGGGTATCAACCTGGCGGGCAAGCTCTGCGGTCTGATTTCTTTCAATAAGAATAATTCACCCGAGATATTTCGAAAAGCATTAAAGGATTCGGATATTGAAATTTTCGATGATGTTTTAAGCCTGGCAACCCGATCGATCGATGGGAAAAAGGGAAAATCCTGGGCAGATAAGCTGTACAAGAAATTCAAGGATAACGAGGATGAACCGCTCTTATGATCTCGATAGAGCCATAAGGAAAGTAAAAGATTTTCCCAAGCCAGGAATACTTTTCTACGATATAACCAGCATATTAACGGCGCCGGAGGCATTCGATTTCTGCATCCGGTCGATGCTGGATACCTACGGGGATTGGGATTTATCCGCTGTGGCTGCCGTGGAATCCCGTGGTTTTATTTTTGCCTCGCCTTTCGCACATGCCCGAAGGCTCCCTCTCATTCTCCTCAGGAAAAAGGGAAAGCTCCCCGGCGAGACTTATAGCAAAACTTTTTCCCTGGAATACGGTGAAGACACCCTGGAAGTGCACAAGGCCGATGTTAAACGGGGCATGAAGATTCTTATTGTCGACGATCTGATTGCCACAGGGGGGACTCTGAAAGCAGCCATAGAGCTCTTCGAGGAGGCTGGGGCGGAAGTGGCTGGAATTTTTTCAGTGGTGGGGCTTCCCTTTCTTAAGTATGATAAGCTTTTATCCGGATATCCTGTGAAAACCCTCGTAGAATATCATGGGGAATAGCCTGCTCCGGACCCTGCTTCTTTTGGGCGTTTATTGAAACCCAATTAAATATCTTGGAATAAGGAAAAAGGAAATGGGTGATTACCTGTTGGGCTACGATATAGGCAGCTCTTCAGTTAAAGCGTGTTTACTGGACGCAGCTGCAGGGAAAGTTCTTGCGTCTGAATCGGCGCCGGAGCGTGAGATGGAAATCCTTGCCCCGGAACCGGGATGGGCTGAACAGCATCCGGATATCTGGTGGGAAAACCTGCTGGCTGCTACGGCGATGCTCAGGGAAACTTCGGGAGCGAACCTGAACAAGGTCAGGGCGATTGGAATTTCATACCAGATGCACGGACTCGTTATTTTGGATAAAGACCTGAACGTACTCCGGCCTTCGATAATCTGGTGCGACAGCCGTGCAGTTGAAATAGGAAACAGGGCTTTTCAGGATATAGGTAAAGAGCTCTGCCTGAAGACACTTCTCAATTCACCCGGAAACTTCACAGCCTCCAAGCTCAAATGGGTCATGGAAAACGAACCGGAAGTGTTTGAAAAGATCCACAAAATCATGCTGCCCGGCGATTATATCGCCCTGAAGATGACCGGCGAAATTCTGACCACCCCCTCAGGGCTTTCCGAAGGGATTATGTGGGATTATCAGAAAGGCGAACCCGCCCGGCTTATACTTGATTATTACGGAATACCTTTGGACTTTCTTGCCCCTGTGACCCCGACTTTTTCCCGGCAGGGAGATCTTATTCCTGCTGCTGCTGAAAGATTAGGGCTTGCCCGGGGGACTCCGGTAACATATCGGGGGGGTGATCAGCCGAATAACGCCCTCTCGCTGAAAGTTCTCGATCCCGGTGATGCAGCCGCCACGGCGGGAACATCGGGAGTGGTATATGGAGTAGGGGACAGGCCGAATTATGACAACCTTTCCCGGTTCAACACCTTTGTTCATGTCAATCACAGTGAGAAACGGCCCAGGTACGGTAATCTTCTCTGTCTAAACGGAACGGCGATCCTTTACAGCTGGCTCCGCCGCAACTGTATGACAGTAGGAGGGAAGGGGCTTTCCTACAGGGAAATGGACAGGCTTGCTTCCGGCGTGCCCGTGGGTTCAGAGGGACTTTCCGTCTTACCGTTCGGCAACGGCGCTGAAAGGATGCTGGGCAACAGGAACCCCGGAGCATCGTTTCACGGCCTGGACTTCAACCGGCACGACAGGGGCCATCTACTGCGGGCGGCTCAGGAGGGCATTGTCTTTGCATTGAAGTATGGTCTCGATATCATGGAAAAAGCGGGTATACCCGTGGAAACGGTGAGGGCGGGAAATGCCAACATGTTCCTGAGCCGTGTATTTTCAGAAGCCTTTGCCGCTGTTACGGGGGTATGTGTCGAACTCTTCAATACCGACGGCGCCCAGGGCGCCGCCCGGGGCGCCGGCATAGGCGCCGGCATCTATGGGTACGACAATGCCTTTGCGGGCCTCGAGAGCACGGCGGTTGTAAAACCTGACCGATCTCTTACCGTAGACTATGAAGAAGCTTACGGCAGATGGTTGGATTGCTGCAGGAAAAACCGGGATAGTTAGAAACGGCTTTATCCGGCTGCCCTGCGATAGGATAGATGGGATTGAAAGGGATGAACATATGCGTGTGCTGAACATAGGCTCATTGAATATCGATCATGTCTACAGGGTGGATCATGTAACGCGGCCGGGCGAAACAATCGTAGCGCAGAGTTACTCCCGCTTTGCAGGGGGCAAAGGCGCTAATCAGTCCGTGGCAATTGCCCGGGCTGGATGTCCCGTCATTCACATCGGAAAGATCGGCCGTGAAGGCCGCTGGATGATCGAGAACATGGAGAAAGACGGTGTGGATGTCTCCCGTGTGGTCGTCTCGGAGGAACCGGGAGGTCATGCAGTTATCCAGGTGGACACGAGCGGACAGAACACTATCGTTGTATTCGGCGGAACTAACTGTCGGATTTCCAAACAGGAGGTTGACGGCGCGCTTGCCGGGGCGGATAAAGAGGATTTAGTGCTTCTCCAGAACGAGATAAACCTGATTCCTTACATAATTGAGCAGGCTGCGGCAAAAAGCCTTCCAATCGTAATGAATCCTGCCCCGATTAACCCCTCCGTTCTGGAATATCCGCTGGATAAAATCTCAACCTTTATCATAAACGAACAGGAAGGGAAGGCACTTACAGGAAGGAGCAGGGATGGTGACATTATCGATGAGATGCTCGAGCGGTTTCCCAATGCCCGCATTATTCTGACTCTGGGAAAACGCGGCTTGATTTTCGCCGGTGAAGGTAAAAGAATTACGCTGGATATCGAGCGTGATGTTTCCGTGGTGGATACCACGGGAGCGGGGGACACGTTTATCGGTTATTATACGGCGGCCGTGTGCATGGGAAGATCGGTGGAAGAGGCTCTTGCCGTGGCCAACCTGGCTGCCTCTTACTGCGTGAGCAGGCCCGGCGCTTCAGCATCCATTCCATGGGCTTCAGACCTGACCGATTTCTGATAAGGAGGGCGAAATATGAAGAGCTACAGGAAAGAGCTATGGTTCGATATAAAAAAGAGGCGGGAGTACATAAACATAACCCCGCAGGTGGAAGCATGCCTTGCCGAAAGCGGTGTCGGGGAGGGGCTTCTTCTTTGCAATGCAATGCATATAACCGCCAGCGTTTTTATCAACGACGATGAGCCGGGACTGCACCATGATTTCGAAGTGTGGCTGGAAGGGCTCGCGCCGGAAAAACCATACTCCCGTTACAGGCACAACGGCTTCGAGGACAATGCCGACGCTCACCTGAAGCGGAGCATTATGGGGCGTGAGGTCGTGGTGGCTGTCACCGGAGGAAAGCTGGATTTTGGACCCTGGGAACAGATTTTCTACGGTGAGTTTGACGGTAAAAGGCGGAAACGCGTGCTGGTAAAAATTATCGGGGATTGAGGCAGAGCGTCTCGAAGGAAAGGAGGATAGGTTTATGGGAGGTTTTTTTGGCGTCGTCTCGGAGCAGGACTGCATTCAGGATCTTTTTTACGGTACAGATTATCATTCTCACCTCGGCACAAGGAGGGGAGGCCTGGCTGTAAGGGATCCGTCCGGATTGCGTAACGTGATCCACAATATCGAAAACTCACAGTTCAGATCGAAATTTGAAGAGGATATTCCTAAGCTTCGAGGCTGTGAGGGTATCGGCGTTATTAGCGACTACGACGACCAGCCTTTAATTATCGGTTCCCATCTCGGCACATACTCCATAGTTACGGTAGGCAGGATTAACAATTCAGAGGTGCTGGCTGGGGAGGCATCCGCGAGGGGCATTCATTTCTCTGAGATGAGCGGAGGAATGATCAATCCGACGGAGCTGGTCGCATCGCTCGTAAACGGAGGCGCCAGCTACTCCGAAGGTATTTCCAATGCCTTGAATAAGATCGAGGGTTCCTGCTCCCTTCTTCTCCTTACCGATGAGGGCCTGTACGCTGCTCGCGATCGACTTGGCAGGACCCCTGTAGTGCTTGGCGTGAAGGAGGGAAGCCGGGCTGCTTCACTGGAGTCCTGCGCATTTACCAATCTCGGTTTTGCCGTCGACCGGTATCTCGGTCCGGGCGAGGTTGTGCGTATTACTCATGCCGGGGTGGAGCAAAGAAAGCCGCCGAATGAGAAGATGCAGATTTGCGCATTTCTCTGGGTCTATTACGGTTATCCCGCATCTTCCTACGAAGGCATTAATGTGGAAGATGCCAGGAACAGGTGCGGCGCTTTCCTGGCCAGGAGAGACGATATAGAATTGGATGTTGTGGCGGGGATTCCCGACTCCGGTACGGCGCATGCCATCGGCTACGCAACGGAAGCCGGAGTACCGTACCGG
>CBDUZM010000278.1:0-4950 GCA_965371685.1 uncultured Spirochaetaceae bacterium
ATCGCATGCCTGCCAGTCCAAGGATGACGATAACGATATATTTTATGGTCTTAGACTTCGTTCTTGCCAATACTTTCACGCCAATGCGGGTTCCAAGCATTATACCGGCTACAGATGGTACCGCAATAAGAGGAAGAACAGCTCCTTCATTGAGATAAACCCAGCCAGCTGCGGTGCCGTTTATGGAAAGTACGAATACGCTTGTGGCAACCGAGATCTTAAGGGGAGCACCGAGAAGAAGGTTGAACAAAGGCACATTGGCCCAGCCGGCGCCAATGCCAAACATCCCGCCCATAAAACCTATAACAATAAAGAGAAGGAGGCCTGCAAGTGTACGGTGGATCTGCCATGAAACGGTTGTATTCAACGATTCTTCGTGGTAAATACCGCTTATACCGAGTGCTGCGGCAAGAGAATCCGGCTTGTCCACTCCTGGATACTCCGATTTCCTGGCGAGAGTCATAATAACGACTATTAACAGTATGGATACACCAAGAGCTGTCTCCACTATTTGTGTTGGAAGAGCCAGACCTACCATAGCGCCGAATACAGAGCTTATCGAACCTATAAGCGCCATGGGAAGGGCCAATTTCAAGTCAGCCAATCCTCTTTTTAGAAGTCCGGGACCGGCGGAAATTGAACCGGTAAGCGCAACCAGTAAGCCTGCCCCCCGGACAAAGTCCAGGTGGAAAGGGAAGAAACTGCTTACAATGGGAACAAAGAGAACCCCGCCTCCTACACCTGCCGCCACCGCGACAATGCCCAGAAAAAAAGTGAAGACAAAGAGTATTACCAGCCATGCCCACCATGGGAAGATGGAATCGGGCGGAGCTTCCTGTGTTTCACCAAACAACGGAAGGACGGCACAAAGAAGGAGAATAGCTGCAAATATTACAATTCTTGAAGCTCTTATGTACATTGAGTTTAATCGTTATAATATGATGGTCAAAAAGCTGATGTCAACAGCGGTTCTTAATTTGCTTTGATGTCAACCTTGACAGAGGGAAATCAATTACTTATTTTGTATACCGAAATGGAACACAAGCATTATGAATTATTAAGGTTGAGACACTCGACGGCTCACGTTATGGCGGAAGCCGTGCTGCGGCTTTTCCCGGAGGCAAAACTGGGCATTGGGCCGGCCATTGAAAATGGTTTTTATTACGATTTCGATCTTCCCCGTTCTCTCAATCCGGAGGATCTCGTGGTTGTAGAAGCTCAAATGAAGGAAATTATTGAAGGTCGTCATCCGTTCGAAAAGCAGATAATTTCCAGAGAAGAGGCTGTTGCTCTTTTTAAGGACCAGCCTTACAAGATCGAGCTTATATCCGATTTACCTGAGGAAGAAGATATCTCATTATTCAAACAGGAGGGTTTTACCGATCTCTGCAAAGGTCCCCATTTGGAACACACAGGTCAAATTAAGGCTGGATCGTTTAAATTGACTTCCATTGCAGGCGCCTACTGGCGGGGGGATGAAACCAGACCCATGCTGCAAAGAATATATGGTACGGTTTGGGAAAGCCCCAAGGAACTTCGCGCTTACCTTAAACAGCTGGAGGAAATAGAAAAAAGGGATCACAGAAAGCTGGGCAAAGAGCTGGACCTCTATTCTGTTCATGATGAAGCCGGGGCAGGATTGATTTACTGGCATCCCCGTGGAGGGCGTATACGTTCCATCATAGAGGATTTCTGGAAAGATGAGCATTTCAAAAATGGTTATGAGATTCTTTACACGCCGCATATAGGCAAATCCTGGCTGTGGCAGACATCGGGGCATCTGGATTTTTATAATGATAATATGTATTCCCCTATGAAAATAGATGATGTCGACTACTACATCAAACCTATGAACTGCCCCTTTCATATCCTTATCTATAAATCGAGCCTCAGATCATACAGGGACCTTCCTTTTCGATGGGCCGAATTAGGCACAGTATACCGCTACGAAAGATCCGGGGTGCTTCACGGTCTTATGAGGGTGAGGGGCTTTACCCAGGATGACGCTCATATTATCTGCACCCCCGATCAAGTTGAAGGTGAAATACGAGAGGTTCTGCGATTTTCCCTGGCGATGTGGAAAGCATTCAGTTTTACCGATGTTAAAGCTTACCTGGCTACACGACCGGAGAAAAGTGTTGGTGAAGAGGGTATGTGGGACAGGGCTACAGCTTCACTGAAAAAGGCAATCGATGCTGAAGGCCTGGCGTTTGAAATGGATGAGGGAGGCGGAGCTTTTTACGGGCCCAAGATTGATTTGAAGATAAAGGATGCTCTCGGCCGGGAGTGGCAGATGACCACTATACAGTTCGATTTCAACCTGACGGAACGTTTCGATATGGTTTTCGTGGACCAGGATGGTCGGGAAAAACGGCCTTTTATGGTGCATAGGGCTCTGCTAGGTTCTCTTGAAAGGTTTTTCGGCGTTCTCATCGAACATTTCGGGGGTTTGTTCCCCGTGTGGCTGGCCCCGGTACAGGCTGTCGTGATACCGGTTGCTGCCGGATTTTCCGAATATGCGCGAAGCGTGGAAAGTAAATTATTAAATCAGGGACTGCGGGTCGAAGTGGATCTTAGTGATAACCGGCTGAATGCGAAAATACGAAACGCACAGAAAAAGAAAATACCTTACATGATAATTTTAGGGGAGAAGGAGGAATCCAGCTCTACTATTTCTATTCGCCGACACACCGGAGAACAGACGAACATCATGGAGATTGAGAGCTTCATATCTGAAATTAGAGAGAAAGTACGGGAGAAGAGATAAAATCCGCAGCAATATGGGAAGGATTTTATTTCTCGGTCATTATTTCCACGCCATCCCAGTTTTGCGGAGGCGGATTTTTTAAGAAAGCCTGGCAGCGGGTAAACAGCAATTCTGATACATAATCGTCTTTAAGGATTCCATGCACCTGCTTGAATTGCTCGGCAGCCTTTGCAAATTCCCTTTTGTAATACAATTGAATTGCTCGATTGTGCAGCTTCCAGGCACTCTTCTCAGTATCTGTAAGATTTTTCTTAGCTGCATAGATACCGAGACCGGTAGTCTTTCCCTTTACAGCCACCTTATCCAGAAATCGGCATGTAATTTTATCCTTTATGCGGCCCTGCAGGCTCTCTGAAATGATAAGGGGTTGTTTATAAGTTTTCGTAAGACCTTCCAGCCGCGATCCGACATTAACCATGTCTCCAATAATGGTGTAATCCATCTTTCTTTCGGAACCGATGTTACCCACAGTAACAACGCCGTAATTGATTCCTACACCGATATGGAATTCCGGCTTTCCGTTTTTCCTTTGATAGGCGTTGAAATCAATAAGAGCTTCAATCATTTCAATGCCGGCAAGCACAGACTGGAGCGCATCGTCTTCATGTTTTACAGGCGCTCCGAAAAAAGCCATAATAGCGTCGCCGATATACTTATCCACCACACCATTACGGTTCATAATGATGTCGACCATAATGGAGAAATAACGATTGAGCGAATTAACCAGATCATCGGGCATCATGCTCTCGGAAATAGTGGTAAAACTGCGGATATCTGAAAAAAGGATTGATACGACACGGTTTTCACCGACCAACATGGATTCTGGATTTTTGAAAAATTGGTCAATTACATCGTTTGGAACATATTTCTGGAAGATATTGCGTATTTTCTTTTCTTTCTTCTGAGCAAGGACCGCCTTGAAAGCGTAGCTCTTAATCTGATTGTAAGCCTTTTCAAGCTCTCCGATCATGATGTTGAAAGTATGAGCAAGCTGGCCTGTCTCGTCGTGATATTCAACGAGAACACGCTCGGAAAGATCGTTGTACGATATTATGTCTTTCATAGTGGCAACAACTTTGATGAGAGGACGTGTAAGATAACGGGCGAAGAGAAGGAGAAGCGCCAGTGAAGCCAGAAGAGAGACGGCAAGAATAATACCCGTTTGAAGTTGGATCTGATTTACTTCGCTGTAATATATCTCCCGTTCTTCAGTAACCAGTAAATACCACTTGAAAGGCTCGAAGAAGAAACCTTTCGCCACCCTTTCGATCTCTCCTATCATGACTGTTACAAGCTCTGTTTTTTTCTCAGTTATAAGGTTAAGAAGCTCTTCCTGTTCGGATTCATTAATTTCCACTTCTCCTGTTGACATGAGAAGCTCACCATCGATTCCCAAAGCGAGTATGAGCTCTGTTTCGCTCCTGACAATACTCCTGGCATAATCTTCTACAGCCCCTTTGGCTGCGGCTACGAATTGCGGTCTGTCAGTAAACTTCTGCGACACAAGCAGATTCCATTGACTTCCGGCTCTCTTTTCCAGCTCCGACGCCTTAAAATCGAGAAATTCTTTTGCTATGCGTGTAATACCCGTAGTCGCCGACAGAAAGGAAGAAATTCCGGCAAGAACAACCGTGGTCAGCAGAAGAGGAAGAACTATTAATATAATTTTTATCCGAATGCTCATGAGTCTTTTACCCTACTACAATCTCGGTCAATAATAAATCAATATTAAGTGCTAAGCAACGTCTGCTCGATAACCGATTCAACACAGCTTATTAAACGTAGGAGACACGGCGCCTCCAGAGAGTAATGTACCTTGGTTCGCTGCTTGCTGTCCGATATTATACCGGCGTTCTTCAGGATGGAGAGGTGCCTGAACACCGTCGAGGTGTCGGCGCCGATCATCGCTGTCAGTTCGCAGACGCAGTAGGGTTTTTCGGACAGCTTCTCTACAATGAATATCCTGCCGGGATAAGCCAGGGCCTTTAAAATTGCCGCCCGGCCCTCGCTTCTCAGTTTCTCTGTTTCTGTCCTATCGAGCTCCTTTCCATGTTTCTTGGCTATTTCGCCAATATCATTAGATTCTGTCAAGATTTACTCAAATTGGGTATAAAAATTGCTTGACAAATCAGATTATTATTGGCTATATTGCCAAATAAGAAATACTAACATTAGTGGAGGTA
>CBDUZM010000279.1:0-4949 GCA_965371685.1 uncultured Spirochaetaceae bacterium
CCTTCGGAATCAAAGGTTCTTATATACCAACTATTATCTAACTTTTTCATCAGGAACTCCACAGAAAAAGTACCACAGAGATTTGTCACGGTGCCTGTTACAGTATATGTGCCGTCAAAGTTATCGACAGGGCTTCCTAACGAAAAGGAGAAGTCAATGTTTGCGTATGCAAAGGCAGATGTGTCCCATGGGGCCGCGCTTGCCCAGGCGTTATCAGCATCAGGATGGAAGTGCTCTGTGAAGATCGTGTCTCGATCAGCTGTATTTAGATGATCTTCGAATTTTTGGATTCGTTCTTCTATAGTAACCGGCAACAGGTCGCAGCCCTGGAGAACCAGGAAAAAACCCAGAATTAGACTGAATAACAATATTATGGAAAAAATATTTCTCAGCTTCATTGTCAGCTCCTCGTCAACTATATATCCGCCTTAACAAGATAAGGCAGAGCAATTATGTTTTCAAACTTTGTAAGAATTTTGCGGTGAATAGTTAAAAAATCAATATATACCGGATCATTTAGCTTATTGATATAGCGTGATTTCAATATCAGGTACATTCTCGATAAAACATATCGGCGTAGGGAGAGTCCTGACAGTGAATAATAGCGCAGGTTAAGTATATAATGGGTTGCTTCTATTTCAAGAGGTTGAACTATTTCTTTGTAGAAATCCTCCACCGATTCTTTCTTTTCCTTCTTATCTCTCAAGATTTTTCGCTGTGCATCCAGTTTCGCTTTACTCTCTAAATACAGAGGCTCGATCTTCTCCATTTCTGTTATAAAGCTGTCTATCTGCTGTTCAATATTTGCAGCAGTACTAACAGGATCCTCGAGAAGACTGCCCAATCTACTATCGTTCCATGTACTGAAGTCTATCGTCCTTTCCAGGGCGCTGAATTTCTCCCCCGGGGCGGCGCCGGTTTCCACCTCGACCCCTTCATTCTTCCCCAGCTCCAGGGATTTCCCGGCTGCCAGTACTTCAACGAGACCGTCATCCACGATAATCATAGAAGAGCCGTCTACACCGGCCATCAGGGTAACCTCGGTGCCGCGAACTCCGCAGACGACGCTGCTGGTCATCAGCCTGGGTTCTGTGCCCATAAATTTCTTTTTCGTAAAGCTCAGTTTGCCCAGTGCGCATGAAAGCACATTGGTCTTTTTCCCTTTTATTTCCATTTCCATCAGTGAAAAAACAGTATTTTCGCTGATCACCACCTTGTAGCCGTCCGACTCGAGCTCCACCCGCTCATCCTCGCCCGTAATAATAGTTTGCTTAACCCTTACCCGGTCGCCTATATCCAGGTCTATCTTATCGCCATCTTCAGTCCTGAGGTATGGATAGCCATCCAGGTAGACAACGTCGTGTTCCTTGCTGTAAAGGCCGATCGGGAAGAGACACAGAATGAGGAAAAGGATTAATATTTGCTTTTTCATAATGATTCCGGCCCCTTCATGCCGATTATTCGCATAGTTCCTAATTTTACTCTGTCCATGAGGAATTTTATTCTCATGGTCTCTGTTTCCACCACAACCAGATAAGCCTTGTCAGTTACGTATTTCTCGAAGAAAGACTCGGCCTCCATTGTCGGGGCAAATTCCTTGTATGTGCTCCTGGTGACGGGAGAGGATTCCATGAGAAATGCATTGGGTATAAGGAATTCCGCCTCAGTGATTCTCTCCCAGAAATCTTTCATGTCCCTGTCCAGGATGATGATCTCGCTGTCAAGAAGAAAGGGGGTTTGAGTAATGTCTGACAGCTCTCCCGATTGTGCCCTGTTGATAAGATCGATTACCTGCTCCGTCGAATTAGAGTAACGTTTCTGCTGGAGAGAGGCGCATGAAACGACAAACACGCATAAAAGCAGGAGGATTCCTTTTTTCATAATAATTAATGTCCTTAAATAAGAGTTTATACCGTTTTATAGCCTTTTACAATGAATTTTTGAAGATGAATTCGGGTTTAGCTTGAAGCCGCTACATGTCGTCGTGAAGCCGCTCTTCTATCTCTATTTCGTTTATTTTGTCTCTCAACTCGGCCGCCCTTTCATAGTGCTCCGTTTCTACAGCTGCTTCCATCTCTTTTTTGAGCTGGGTGACCGGGGATATCTCCTGGCCGATAATTTCCTTCAAGGTGGTACGGAGGCTTAGAAGAGACCTGAGTTTTTCAATTTGAAAGGCGGGGGTCTCAATATTCGGCATGCTCTGTATCAATTTAATGGCTGATTCGAGAATTTGAGTCGCCGCGCTCTTGAGGTGCTGGTTCAACGAAAGCATTGCTTTGGCTATGGCGTTTATTCTTAGAATATACGGCCGGTACTGCAGCATTTCCTTTTTATCTTTAGGATTTTCGCAGTATTTATCCATTAAATCGCAGATCTTCAGATTATGGTCCGTGTCTTCAGTAGTTCGAGCAAAATCACTCATCTGAAAGAGAACAAGGTAACGGTAGTAGTAGATAATTCCCTCGTTCTGAAGCCTGATAAAATCCTCGTGAGATATACTGAATCCATCGTCTGTCTCGTGTACCTGCTTGTATTTGGCAAGACGCTTTGTAAACCAATCCAGGTAAGATTCCATGCCGTGAGGTCTTAATCCGTCCGGCCTTCCCGACAGTTCGTATTGCTCAATACCGAGAGGTTGTCTTACCTGAAGAATCTCCCTGCCGTTGCCCGCTTTGATAATCCTGCTCGTATTTTCGGGATCGTATTCCCAGTTTAATAAAATATGTGTGATATCTTCACTCATACTTGACCTCTCATACTAATATATATACTTTATACGGTTTTTGCAAAAGGTAAAGGATATTCGGGAATTTTCTCTTGTAAAACGGATCAATTGCCAAAAACCGGGTCATGACTATAATAAGAGAAATGGGAGGAAGTCATGACAGAGCTGTCTGATATAAAAGTTATTGACCTGGGAGGATCTTTAGTTGTTCCTGACAGGATAGATACTGAATTTTTAAAGGCCTTTGCCTGTACTCTTACCGGGTATCTCTCTCAGGATGAAGCCAGAAAAATTATTCTCGTCTGCGGAGGAGGCACGCTGGCCAGGGAATATCAGAAGGCATACAGAGAAGTAGCTGCTGAACCGCAAAACGAAGCCCAGGATTGGATCGGTATTACAGCCACCCGTCTCAATGCAGAGCTGTTAAAGCAGGTATTTAGCTCCTATTGCCCCCTCCCGGTGATTACGGATCCGACTGATGTAACTGTCTTTGCCGGCCGTATTCTTGTTGCCGGGGGATGGAAGCCCGGATTTTCTACCGATTACGATGCCGTTGTTCTTGCAGGCAGGTTTTCCGCTGATGCTGTTATCGATCTATCCGATATACCCATGGTGTATACTGACGACCCGAAGAAAAACCCGGAGGCCGAACCTATAGATAAAATTTCCTGGGCTGATTTTAGAGCCATAATAGGAGACAAATGGGTTCCGGGAATCAACTCACCCTTCGATCCGATAGCCGCCGCTCTTGCTGCTGAAAACAGGATAAAGGTGATCGTTGCTGATGGTAGGAATATAGAAAACCTGGGCGACATTCTTGAAGACCGGGAATTCGAAGGGACGGTTATCGGTCCTGACTGACAGAGCCGACAGCTTGTTCGGCGGATTCGATAAAGCCTTTTCTCCAATGCCAGAGTGGATGGGATTGATCTATGGGGAAGGGGTTTTGCCTGGCAAAATCCGGAAGCCACAATGTCTCTTTTTCAAGCTCCTGTATGAAACCCTCTTCTATTCCCAACTCATCCACCCATAATAGGACATTTTCATACTCCTCCCGGCTTATTCTGCGGGACCATAATTGGTATGTTTTATTGGGCGAAAATTGAAACATGAGGGACAGGGTCGCTTTTCCGTAAATCTATTCTCTGAACCATCTCAGGGTGTCGTGAGTGGATTTCAACTCTCCGGGAAGCACCAGATGCCTGGCAATAACACCTTTCACGAGACTGCTCTCCCGAAAGCGAGTCTCTCTTCCTTCGAGCATCTTGGGTAAAGCGCTTTTAATGACCGCGGGATAATTCGGCGTCCTGAAGAGCTTTCCGGCAAGCGCAGGATCCAATGTCTTTATGTCGGTAAGGTATATATCTACCACATCATCCAGCAGCTCGAGGCTTTCCTCTGTTTCGTAGCCGGATGTATTCCAGATAACGGGAAGATTCATGCCTTTTTCTCGTGCGATCGATAGAGCGGAAAGAATACCCGGTATATGGGGGGTTCCCGTAACAAGGTTCAGGTTTTCAGCCCCGCTTCGATCCAGAGCTATGAAAATGTCCGCCAATGAATCCGGTTCTATCTCCCTGCCCAAATTAGAATGGCTGATCTGGCGGTTCTGGCAGAAAGAACACTTCAGGTTGCACCCGGAAAAGAAAACCGTTCCTGAGCCTTTCCCGCCTGAGATTGGGGGTTCTTCACCCTTATGCAGGCCGGCCCATGCAAGGCGTATCTTATTGTTTTGACCGCAGTATCCTTTCTGCCCCGAAGCCTTGTCGGCTGTGCTGTTGGAAGTCCTGTCTACATGGCAGGATCTCGGACAGAGTGTGCAATCCTTGTAGAATGCTGCCGGCTTGTTAATCATGTCTATGAGATTATGTTGGCGGAACAGTAAGGTGTCAACGAGGGCTCTCGTTTGGATGGCAATCTTGACAGGGTAAGTAAAGAGAAGTATCTTTTAAATCTGAATTTGGGCCGGCGTGATGAAATTGGTAGACGTGCCAGACTCAAAATCTGGTGGGGGCAACCCCGTGTCGGTTCGAGTCCGACCGCCGGCAATTTAACTTATTATAATGTAAGTAGTTAAAAAATCCTTCATTGCTATCCATTTTATCTTGGCCTATCTAATGCAAAAATGTAAGATTATTTGTAAGTTTATTTATTGCCATGCCCAAAGCAAAACAGCTGTTATTCAAAACCCATGATCTGATACTTGACCACAGGATGGTACCTC
>CBDUZM010000280.1:0-4938 GCA_965371685.1 uncultured Spirochaetaceae bacterium
GGGAATTACCAGTGTCGTCACCTCTAGGTGAATGCGGGTTACCGCCCGGGCAATAAAGCGTTTCACCTCTTCGAGCTTCCCGCCGATTTCTCCGCTATAGAATTCGGGATTGAAAGTCTTGAGGTCGACATTAGCCGCATCTACAACTGCCAGGAGTTCCCCCGCAGGCTCGGAATTGATATATCCGTTGGTTACGAGCACGTTCTTCAATCCCTCTCGCCGGGCTAATCGAGAGGTTTCCAGAACGTACTCGAAATGTATCAACGGCTCTGAGTAAGTGTATGCAATGCCAAAGGATTTTTCACGCCGCGCCAGCCATATGACCTCCTCCGGGGAGTATGTATGCGTCGGGGCATCAACACCCTGACTGATGCTGTAATTCTGGCAGAAAGGACAGTGTAAAGAACATCCTACGAAACCGATGGAAAGTATGGAGGAGGCAGGATAGTAGTGATAGAGCGGTTTTTTCTCAATAGGATCCACCGCTACTGCCGTAAGCTCGCCATAGAAGGGAATTTCAAGTTTACCGTTACGGTTGAACCTAACGCGGCAGGCGCCGTGTCTTCCCTCCGCAATCACGCAGGAATTGGGGCAGAGCAGGCAGCGGAGTCTTCCGTCAGCCTCTTCTTTACAGCAGCAGCCTATCATTGCATCATCTCGCTTTATAGCGTGCAATTATAACAGCATCAGTCTATCCTAAAATTTTTAATAACGCATCAACCCTATCGGTTTTTTCCCAGCTGAATTCATCCCTGCCGAAATGCCCGTAATTGCACGTATTCCTGTAAATGGGCCGTATCAAATCAAGAGTTTCGATTATGCCGGCAGGAGTAAGATCAAAGATTTTCGTTACCGCTTCTTCCAGTTTCTCCTCCGGTACCTTACCCGTATCGAAAGTATTTATATAAAGCGAAACAGGTTCCGCCACACCGATTGCATAAGCCAGCTGAACCTCACACTTATCCGCCATGCCGGCGGCCACAATATTCTTCGCTATATAGCGGGCCGCATAGTTGGCGGAACGATCCACCTTTGACGGATCTTTACCGGAGAAAGCGCCTCCGCCGTGACACGCCATTCCGCCATATGTGTCTACAATGATCTTTCGTCCTGTTAATCCCGTGTCTCCCATCGGACCACCTATAACAAAGCGCCCGGTGGGATTAATATGGTAGATAACCTTATCTGTCAGCATTTCATCCGGAAGCACCCTTTTAATGACCGTCTCGATCAAGGCTTCCTCCAGCTGCTTCGGCTTGATATCCTCGTCATGCTGGTGAGAGAGCACTACCGTGTGGATTTTATACGGTTTCCCGTCCTTATATTTAACTGTAACCTGGCATTTACCGTCTGGTCTCAGAAAGGGCAGATCGCCGTGCTTCCTCACCTCTGCAGCCTTCATCATAATTTTATGGGCATAGTGAATGGGCGCCGGCATGAGCTCAGGCGTATCCTTGCAGGCGAATCCGAACATCATGCCCTGATCCCCTGCCCCCTGTTCTTTATGGAGTCCTTCTCCTTCAGTTATACCCTGGGAAATATCCCCGGACTGCTCACGAATTGTCGATATGACCGAACAGGACTCATAATCTATTCCGTAGGCAGGATTATCATAGCCTATTGATTTCAGAACTCCTCTTGCAACTCTTTGAACATCAATGTAGCCTCCCGTTGTTATTTCCCCACCCACTATGACCAGTCCAGTGGTAACATAGGTCTCGCAGGCCACTCTCGATTCCTTATCCTGCAACAGAGCTTCATCAAGAACCGCATCGGATATTTGATCGCAGATCTTGTCAGGATGTCCCTCCCCCACACTTTCGGATGTAAATGTAAAATTTCTTCTCTGGCTCAAAGCACACCTCCATCTCAACGAGTAAATAGATATTCATTTGTGGCGGATTATGCAGCTGCAATCCTTATTAAAGTGCTGCACAGGAAGGCCTGGTTTTTTAGCACTTTTTTTTACGTGGTTGCAATATACCGCAAATCAATCCACGAAAATTCTTAAATCCGGAAACCGATGCCCGAAAAACCTGTTCAGAGCATTCTCCCGGTTCGCATAACTAAACTTAATTCTTTACCGGCGTTTGGTCAAGAAGATTCTAATGCATCAAGCGATGCACCGTTAACCATGCTTATGGGCTGCCCCGTTTCTGAAAGCACCGAGAGCCACAACGGGCTTTCCGGTGAAACCTGCTTCTTCCTGGAAACGGCGAGTCGAATGGGCACATGGGTGAAACAGCTGTGCCAGCTTCCTATTACCAGACCGGTTTTCCCCGACATTGCGGCATGGGCGGCGTTCTGACCGAGCTGCACGCAGAAAATCGAGTCATGCGCATTGGCAGGCGCCGCCCTGACCATGTAGCTGGGGTCGATATATTTGAGACTAATCGGTAGTTTCTTTTTAAAATGTTCCTTTATTTTATCGCCCAGGAAGATTCCGATGCCCCCCAGCCGTCGATTTCCCGATGCATCGTACTCGACAGTATTTTCTCCTACATATTTCTGCCCTGCACCTTCGGCAACGATAATCACGGCATGGTCCTTTCGCTCCAACCTCTTTTCTAGAATTCTGAAGAGTCCTTTCTCACCCTCGAGATCAAACTGAATTTCCGGAATTAGCACATAATTTACTTCATTCAGAGCCAGAGCAGAATTGGCCGCAATGAATCCGGACATACGCCCCATTACCTTTACCAGACCGATACCGTGCGGCGCCCCTTTCGCCTCAGCGTGAGCGGCCCTTATCGCTTCCGCCGCGATTGAAAAGGCTGTCTCCAGCCCAAAAGTCTTTTCTACATAGGAGATATCGTTGTCAACCGTTTTCGGAATTCCCACCACGGCAATCTTGAGCCTCCTTTTACACACCTCCGCGTTTATTTCATTTGAGGCACGCAGAGTGCCGTCTCCCCCTATGGTGAAGAGAACCGAGATATTCATCCGCTCCAGACAGTCCACGATTTCACCGGTGGGCTGATGTCCCCGCGACGACGACAGGACACTACCCCCCTTTATGTGAATGTCGTCCACGAAATCCGTATCGAGCATAACAGGCTCATGCTTGTAAGACGGTATAAAGCCTTCATAGCCGTACCGGATGCCGAAGATTGTTTTTACCCCGTAACCTAGTGACAGAGTCCTTACAAGAGACCTTATAACATTGTTGATGCCCGGACAGAGCCCGCCGCAGGTAACAATCGCCACGCGGGTTTTTGAAGGGTCGAAGTATATCTTTTTCCTCGGGCCCGCTTTCTCGAAAGCGAGGATTTTCTTATTTTTTTTTATTTCATCGAGGATGAACCGACGGTCGTCAATAAGCAGGACCGATTCAGAGTCGGTTACATAATTGGCTATATTGTCTCCGTAAACAGATGAAAGTCCTAAAGGCGATGCAACTCCGGTCTTGCCGAGGGTTTGTATTCTTAAATCAGCTTCCTCGAGATCGTATCGTTTCATTTCTATTCCAGCTCCTCTATAGATGTATAGTGAATGGTATACACCATGTCAATAAAAACCTTGACAAGAGCTTGAGTATTTCCTAACGTGCACCGGAGGAGAAAAACGTGAATATAGCTGTAATCAAAGAAATTAAACGCCACGAATACCGTGTCGGCGCCACACCGCACTGCGTCGAAGCGTATGTAAAGGCAGGGCATACTGTGAAGGTTGAAAAAAACGCCGGACTCGGCGCCGGATACCCTGATGAGGAATACCGGGCGGCAGGCGCCGTCGTGGAAGAAGATAAGGAGAAGCTCTTCTCCTCTTCGGAGATGATTATAAAGGTAAAGGAACCCCTTCCCGATGAGTATTCCCTTTTAAAGGAGGGGCAGATACTGTTCACCTACCTTCATCTGGCTTCTGACAGAAAGCTCACGGAAACGTTAATGGCATCCGGAATACGGGCAATTGCCTATGAAACCATACAGGATCAGGACGGCAGCCTTCCCTGTCTAATACCCATGAGTGAAATTGCCGGCCGTCTTTCCATTCATGAAGGGGCAAAGTATCTGGAAAAGGCGTTCGGAGGGAGAGGGATCCTGCTAGGCGGAATCCCCGGTGTTCAAAGGGGAAAAGTGGTCATTATCGGGGGTGGAGTCGTGGGCATCAATGCGGCCAAGAAAGCGAGCGGTATCGGAGCTCACGTGGTCATCCTCGATGTGCGTCCCAAACGACAGGCCTACCTGGATGATATATTCGGCCCTTCAATACAGACTCTCTTCTCCAACGAGGCAAATATAGCCGAATCAATCCGGGACGCCGATGTGGTTATAGGCGCAGTACTCATTCCGGGCGCCTCCGCCCCCAGGCTCATCAGGAAAGAGCATTTAAAAGGCATGCGGAAAGGCTCTGTCATTGTGGATGTAGCGGTGGATCAGGGTGGATGCGTAGAAACCACCCATCCAACGACTCACGATGATCCCATTTATATCGTTGACGATGTGGTTCACTACTGTGTCGCAAACATGCCGGGCGTGGTGGCTCTTACCGCTACATTGGGTCTTACCAATCACACACTCCCCTATGGACTTCTGATCGCCAACCGGGGAGTGGAAGACGCGGTCCATTCCTCTCCGGATCTCAGGATGGGCGTAAACATCTGGGACGGCAGCATAGCTTACGAGGCGGTCGCCCAATCCCTCGATATGCCTTATAAACCCCTATCCTTCTGATGGTGTTGCCTCGCGTATTTGCTGTGATGATGGATCAGTTAGCCGGACATTGGGTGGATGGAGTCCGGATCCAGGCCACAGGTTTCCCTCCCCCCAATGTCGAGACTTATCATCACTTGGGACTGATTCCGAACATATCAAGCTGCATCCGGAGCGGTTTCTGGGTGCGCCATCCCTGGAACCGGGGAATTTGCTCCACCATATCATGTATCCCGGTACATAATGTACGGCGTTTGTTCATCTTCAAGCTATCATATCCGAAAAT
>CBDUZM010000281.1:0-4937 GCA_965371685.1 uncultured Spirochaetaceae bacterium
GGCCGAGAACAGGTATTCAACAATAGCCACGGTGATCGTTTTCCATCTGGCAGAGTAGAGGATAACGGTTGTAGACAATTCCCCCATAAGTGTGGAAAAGGAAATTACCGCTCCGGCCAGAATTCCGGGCGCCATCAGGGGAAGGGTTATCTTTCTGAACGTGGTAAACCAGGGAGCGCCGGTTATGGAGGATGCTTCTTCAACAGCCACATCTATCTGGCTCAGGGAAGCGGTGGTAGACCTGAAAATGTAGGGCATCCGCCGGATGAAGTAACCGACCACCATTATCATCCAGGTTCCGCTCAGGATAAGCAAACCGGAGGAGAAACCGATCAGAATAGCCACACCGACGACGATACCCGGCAGGATAAAAGGCAGCATGACGGTCAGGTCCAGGATCCACCTGGCCCGGAAGCTTTTACGTACGTTAATATATGACAGGAGCGTTCCGATTACCGCGGCTATGAGGGTGGCTGTGGTAGCGAGAAACAGGCTGTTCGTTATCGGCTTGATTGCGATTTCGAAGATCTTCCTGTAATTCTGAAGCGAGAATTTCGTCGGATACCTTGTTCCCGCCCAACCCTCTGTAAAGGAGGTAATAATGACGGTAAGGTGGGGAAGCAGGGAGAAAAAGACGACTGTAAAACAAAATACAGTGCCCAGCCACTTTAAGGTTTTACTCGAGGATATCCGCGCAGCCTGGGTGGTGCTGGTAATGGTAACGTAGGAGCGTTTGGCTGTCACGTACTGCGAGAGGATGATGGCGAAGCCCACCAGGGCTACGTTGACCATTGCAATGGCGCCTGCGGCGTTCAGGTCGAAGAAACCGACAACCTGAAAGTGAATCAATGTGGGAAGCACGTAGAAGTTACCCCCAAGAATCGCGGGAACACCGAAATTGCCCACTGCCCTCATGAACACGATCAGGGCACTGGCAACGATTGCCGGGATGACCAGAGGCAGTGTCACCGTCCGGATTACCCTCCACCGCGAAGCCCCCATGATCTCTGCGCTCTCTTCAATAAAAGGATCCGCTGAAATAAGAGCTCCGTAGGTCAGCAGGAAGACGAAGGGATAGGTGCTCAGTGTTATGGCAATTATGACTCCCGGCGCCCCGTAGATGTCGGGCAGCGTAAACCCGAAACCCTCGTTCAGGAAGTAGTTGACTACCCCCTGTCGCCCGAATAAGAGAATCCAGGAATAAGCCCCGACAAAGGGAGGGAGGATCAGGGGAAGAGTTCCCAGGGTGATAAAAAAAGCCTTGAAGGGAGTTTCCGTCTTGGCCACGAAGTAGGCCATGGGAATGCCTATCAGGCAGGAGAACAGCACACAGAGGAATCCCACCGTCAGCGTGTTGACCAGCGCACTCTTGTAGAGAGTTGAGGTGGAAAACTGAGAAAAATTGGCCAGCGTCATGTTCTTCAGAGACAGGACATCCCCTTTTTCAATAAAGCTGTTTAATATGACCTTGGAGAGAGGATAGACAATAAACAGCACAAGAATAGTCAGCGCAAGACCCAACACAATGTAAGGTGTGAGCTCTAAAGCTTTTAGTCTTTCCTTAAACCTTTCGATCATCTCTATGTCCTAATCCTGACTCAACTGATTCTTCTCGTCTACGGGGAAAAGCTTTGCGCCCTCCCCATGGAGGGTTACCGCCGCCATGGCTCCCACACCTACTCCTTTTACACGGCGCTTCTGGTCCACCAGGATTTCCTGGGGTGAGGCGCCCTGAAAGACTTCGATGAAGTAACGTACCACGGAACCGAGATAGAGAATTACCTTCACCTGTCCCTTGAGAGTATTGGAGCTGTCTGTTTCCAAGGCTACTTCCATATGTTCCGGGCGGACAAAGAGGATCCCCTTTGAATGGGGAAACTTCAGTATACTGTCGGAGGCCGATCCCAGGATTATTTCCTCCTTCGATGGGAAGGTCAAAACAGGAGAGCCTTCATTTCTGATATCACAATCGAGGAAGTTTGCCTGGCCGATAAAGTCTGCAACGCGAATCGAGTTTGGGTTTTCGTAGATATCATCCGGCGCTCCGACCTGGCTGACCTTTCCGGCATGCATAACGGCTACCCTGTCAGAGATGGAGAGCGCTTCCTCCTGGTCGTGAGTCACGTAGATCGTCGTTACCCTGGCATGCTGCTGAATCCGCCTGATCTCCTCCCGCATATATACCCTCAGCTTCGCGTCGAGATTGCTCAGAGGCTCGTCCAGGAGAAGAAGCTGGGGATCGTAGACCAGAGCCCGGGCCAGGGCAATCCGCTGCTGCTGCCCTCCCGACAGCTCGCTCGGTTTCCGCTTCTCGGTAGCTTCGAGCCCTACCAGCTTAATGATTTTTTTTACCCTTTCCTCGATCTCTCCCTTATGGATTTTACGGATTTTCAAACCGTAGGCAACATTCTCGAAGATCGACATATGCGGAAATAGGGCGTAACTCTGGAAGACCATCCCGATATTTCGCCTGAAAGGGGGGATCGTTGTGTAATCCTGTCCGAGGAAATCGATGCTTCCGCTTGTCGGCTTCTCAAATCCTGCGATACAGCGGAGAGTCGTGGTCTTTCCGCAGCCGCTGGGACCGAGAAGCGTAAACAGCTCCCCCTCTCGAACATCCACAGAGACATTGTCGAGAGCTTGTACCTGCGCGTGTTTCCCTTTGAAAACCTTGGTCAGATTGCTGATGGACAGAGTAATCTTCCTACTCTCCTGACTTGTCATAGAGTGATCCTGTGTTATGAATTTAAAAAGGGCATGGACGGTCTATAAAGCCATCCATGCCCGCCTGACCATTATCTGGTGGCGAAAATTTCGCCGAACTTCTTGAGATAATCGTTCCTGCTTTCCCCGGCCTTTGTCGCGTCATAGTCAAAGAATTTGATCTGTGAGGTCGGTTTCAATCCCGGAGGAGGAGGCACGTCCGTCCTGGTCATTCTCCGGAAGTGCGGCGCCTGGGAAACGATGGTCAACGCTTCCTTTGTGGTGAGCCAATCCATGAAGATTTTCGCGTTATTCAGGTTGGGGCCTCCCTTAATGATACCGGATGCGTCGAAACGCAGGCCCGTCCCTTCAGTCGGATACACGGCTTCCACAGGATTGCCCTTAGCCTTTTCGGCAAAGACATTACCCTCTCCGGTAATGCCGATGGCAAACTCCCCCCGCCCGACAAAAGTGTAGACAAGCGTCGATTTGGGAACAAAGGTAGTCACCTTTCGGACGTCGTTGATGTGGTCCCAGTCGTAGAGACCGACCATCTGAAAGAGCTGGGCATAGGCCGATCCGGAAAGAGCCGGATTGGCCATAACGATCTCGCCTCTCCACTTCGTGTCGCCCAGGTCCTTCCAGCTCTTCGGAGCATCTTTGAGAGGCACGCGGTCGGTGTTTATTATAAAGGCCTGGATGTTGAAGCTGAATCCGAAGTATCTGTTCCCAGCGTCCTTCACATTGTCCGGAAAAGCGTAAGCCTCACGAACCTTGTAGGGATACAGAAGGTCGTAGACAACCTCCATGTTCTCCTTTGCCATGGCCAGGATGATGTCACCTTGGGGTCTTTTTGCCTCGGCCTTTACCCTGGTGATGATCTCTCCGGAACCCAAGCGAATGACTCCCACATCGATATCGCTGTGTTTCGCTTTAAATGCGCGAACCAGATCATCACCCATTTCCGGAGTACCGGCATTGTAGATTACCAGCCTTCCCCCCGGTGCAGCCATCACTACGCCCGACATCATGATCAGGGTGATTACCAATACAAACAGTCTTTTTTTCATATCTTTCCTCCTTGGAAAAATTTGTTTGTATTATACCCTATTTCCAGACTAAACGCAAATATTAAAAACCAGATGAAGAAAAATAAATAATCACATTTTATCTTTAAGCTGATAATGTCGTGATTTCTACTGTATGATGCTTCAGACGAGCGTTATCAACTATTTCTTCAAGCTTTGATGCAATGGAGTCTTCAATCCAGTCCGCTCCGCATTGAGAACACACAGTTGCAGGCACATCTCTCACAACTACAATACCGAATCCTAAATCAACAGTGAATGTAGTTTTCCCTTGTTTTTTTTCCCCGCCGCAAAGAGAGCATTTATCATTCGGTTTCTTAGTCATGTAGCCTCCGTGTCTTGTAATCAGATTCAAAATGGTCCAAATCAGGTTTATATGCAGTAATAATATGGCAGCAGTGATTTTGTTGGTCGTATGCTGCAACTACATGAAATGGTTTCTCAGCAACCCATCCTAAAAAAAGCGCACTTGGGTATGGCTTATTATCAGGATAATCCTCGATAATCTTTCCAGAAAGTATGATTTTTTTAACAACATCTCTTGAAATACCTCTCTGCATCATTCTTTCTAGAGAATGTTTTAGCCATTCGATATGACCACCTTTTATCGCATTTTGAATCTTCTCTATGTCCATTTACAGGAAATAGGATAGCATAGATATTGAAAAGAAACAAATTAAGAGAAAAAAATGCCGCTCAAAATCTCTGTGAGAAAGCTATTATTTTCTGTCCTTCAAACCCAATTCGCCCACAGGGGAATTTCAAACCGGTCTCCCGCGGCGATTTCATACAAGGCGCCCCGGCTGTAATCCTCTTCATCCGTCATGCCCCGGACAAAGTCCACATCCCCCACCTCTAACATCGTTTCCGCTCCCTCCTTGCGCACCTGCCTAATCCGGTAGCACGCATCCCGCTCGTTGTCATTGGCGATCATCACCCAACTCCCTGTCAAAGAGCCGTCCGCGGGAAGGGAGGTCTTCGTATAGATCCTTCCCCGTTCGAACCGTGCCACTGATCCGGTCCACGCCCTCCGCTCCATCCGGAGGGGCGCCTGTTCCGGACCGATCCGGGTCCCGTTGATTAGAAAAGCGTGCCGGAACCGCCCATCCTCCTCCGAGTATAGGCCGAACGACCCGCAGAACACGA
>CBDUZM010000282.1:0-4937 GCA_965371685.1 uncultured Spirochaetaceae bacterium
GTATACCATCGAGCTGTCCTGAATGCCCGGATTCGTGTGGTATAGGATTCCCCTCCGAAAGAAAAATGATTTAATATTCCCATATGCTGCAAATCGTGCTCATGGAGTCCATATGAAAGACAAACCAATAGGAATCGGCATTGTCGGATTAGGCAATCGCGGGAAATACTTTGCGCGCAGCTGGAATCATCATCCCCGGTGCTGCATTGCGGCATGCTGCGAACGTGATACCGGCGTCATGGAATCTGCCCGCGCGGCCATCGATGATGACTCCATAGATTATTACTCTGACTTGAAACAAATGCTTGCGGATGATAACGTCGACGCTGTCGTCGTAGCCACCCACGAAAAACATCACACGGAGTGTGGAATTGCTGCACTCCATGCGAACAAGCACATTTTCCTCGAAAAACCGATGGCACAGACCATCGAAGACTGTGATGCTCTCATCCGGGCGTGGGAAAACACGGACACTGTTTTCATGGTCGGTCTCGAGCTGAGGTACTGCAGTCTCTGCCGGGCCATGAAGGAAATTCTCGACCGCGGTGAAATCGGGGAAGTGAGAATCGGATACGCAATCGACAATGTCAGCGTCGGCGGCGACTATTACTTTCACGGTTCGAGGAGACGCAGGCAAAATACGGTATCGCTTCAACTCGAGAAGGGAGTGCATACCATCGACCTCATGAACTGGTTCGTCAATTCCACTCCTGTCCGAGTCTACTCCGAAGCCGGGTTGGATGTCTTTGGCGGAAGCGCGCCCAACGATCTGCGTTGTCCCGAATGTGAAAAAAGAAACGAATGCTCCTATTCTGTCAGTGAGAGTGGGATAGAGATGGATTATGGTGTGGGCAGGCAGCTATCTGACGGTTGTGTGTACGCCCGGGAAATCGATATTGAGGATAATTCCATAACAACGATTCGTTACGCAAACGGCGCCAAAGTAATATACGGTGAATGTCACTTTGCGCCGGACTACAACAGGCATTTCACACTCATTGGTACAAAGGGTCGGATGGTCGGCTTTTATAACAATGAACAGGAATTCAAAATCGAGCTCACATACCGTCACAGCGGAAAGCGTGAGATCATCTTTCCTCAAAAGATGGAGGGTTCACATGGCGGCGGTGATCCGAGGATTCATCAGGAATTTCTCTTCCACATAGAGCGTGGTCTCCATGTTTGCCCCGGAGTCATTGGGGCTCGAAATGCCGCCGCAGTGGCAATCATGGCGGAAGCGGCCTCCCGAACAGGGCAGGTGCAAACGATCAAACCGTATCAAAAGAAAAAGTGTACAAACTATCCACCATAATCATCGAGTCTGAGCTCATGCACCGACTGGAACATGGTTTCGTAATTCTTTAAGATTTGTGCCGGTAAAGGCATCTGGATGGGGGCGGAAGTCGGAAGAATGATTAATCCCCTGGGGCCCCCGCTGTAAATTACCTCCCGCACACGTCGTCGAATCACCGCCGGAGTTCCCAAATCGAGATCCACCGCGTGTAATCCTCCGGCAAGACACATTTTACCGCCCAGTTTATCTTTTACTTCTGCCATAGTCACATCCGCTGTTTGAGCGGGAAGCACTTCTACAGGTTCCAGCACATCAGCGCCTAGTTCCCTAATCGGATGAAGCAGATCCTTCAACCTTCCATGACAGTGAAGCACAGCTATGTTCCCGCCGGCGTGTATAATCTCAATGAGTTTCCTGTCATATGTGCCGACGAAAGGGTGGAAAAAACGACATGGATCCATCAGCGGCGCCCCGACGTATTCAGGGCCGTAGAGCCGCACCATTACATCCGTGAAGTGCTGATTTATGAAATCGATGGCGCACGAAAGGAAGTCTGCCGCTTTTTCAAGCATTGCTCTGACTAAACCGGGATCCTCCTGATGCAGGAAGAGGAAATGTTCGAAATTCGATAAACCTATTACTCTGCCCAGGGGATCACCAATATTGAAGTTAAGCAGACCGTTTTCTCCGAGTCTTCGTTCAAGGTCCTTGAGCCTACCGATTTCACTGGATGTGAAGGAAGAACGTATGCTGAGGAAGCGCCTGGCATCTTCCGCATTCTCAATATACGGCTTCACCCGCCAATTCGTGGCAATATGGGGATTCTTTCGAACGATGGCTCTCAGAGCACCCTCCGGGGTGTGCACAACCGTTTCGGTTTCGTTCCCGTGAGTGGCGGATGGACGGCTCTCGTGCAGGCTTTGATCGCCCAGGAGACCTTCGCCGGGAGAGACAAGGACCACCGTCTCGCCGTAGGTTCTTTGCAGCTCGACGAGAGGCTTGTAGGATGGATCTATGTCCGATTTTGATCCGCCGTAGTTATGGAACTCGTACAATGTCACCGGAATACGATCAACGGATTCTCTCCGAATTGCACGTAAAAGCCGTTTTCTCGAAGTCATTTATACGATCACATCCAATCCTATGATTTTTGTGCAGCGTGAAGCTCAACCGAATAATATCACATACGAAGGAAACCATCTATCCGGCCCGAAGGTTTTTTCAATCTGTTCCGCATGAAAGTTCTTGATTGGAGAGGTAAGGTAATATATACTTCCTATGGCTTTCAATCGGGTATATAATCGTGCAGTTACGAAGAATTTCTAATTTCATTAGTCGACTCGATCCGCATCAAAACCGCATTTTTCTGCGCTTCCTTCTTACCTACTGTCTTGTGCTCACAGTGCCTTATGCCATATCGGTATCGATGTACACCGGCTTGATTCACAGGGCGGAAAGCTACGTGACGGAGAGCACGATCTCCGGTTTACGTCAGAGTCAGTACGTGGTGGATCAGTATCTCGAACAGATGCAATGGAATGCCCTCAAAATAGCGGAGAATGCAAAGCTGAAATCGGTCCTGACGGCGGCCAGAGCAGGACGGGAGATCAGTAATTATTCGATCAAGGAAGTTATCGATGTATTGTTCGACGACATCGCATACACCGGTGACTTTGCGACGACATGGTACATTTTCATCAAGCACGCCCGGATGGTGCTGACTCCGGAGACGATGTACAGACCGGATTTCTTCTTCAATCACGTGATCCGCGGAACGGAAGAAGACGAGATCCTGGACTGGCATGAATCGGTGAGCAGCCAGTACCTTGCGGGCAAATTTTTTCGAGCTCTGGATATCCAGATGGAGGAAGGGGCCGCGCTATTCCGGGTAATTCCCTTTGTGCAGAGTTTACCCATGGGGTACAACCGGGCGCCGGAAGGGTATGTGGCATATCTAATAAACGAAGAGACCGTTAGTGAACTTCTGAGCAGGATCGATGTGCCCGAAGAGGGATGGCTCTGTGTTCTGGATAGTGACGGGAAAGTGCTGACGAGTATTCACAGCGATCCCGAGCATATTTCTAGTGAGCTGCCATCCATGGAGGATCAGGCTGGATCTTTCGTCGTGCGCGTTGACGGCGCGGATATGCTCATGATGTACGTTACCTCATTATCGAGCGGATGGAAATACCTCGCTGCGTTCCCTTCATCGTTTGTCAGGGACATGGTTCATAGTATTCGAGTTATTACATGGGTGTCCTATGCCGTGCTGCTTATTTTCGGTTTAGTATGCGCATGCTTCCTTGCATATCGTCTGTCAAAACCCATTGAAGCCGTCAACCGGATGATGAGAGACTTCTCCGGTATTAAGGCGGACAAAACGCTCTACAACCACCTGGATCAGCGTGTGGGAATACTGATACGTAACAGCAGGAGCTTGCAGCAGTCCCTTCAGAGAAAAACCGAGTTTGTGCAAAGCCTTCTCTTCGAGCGGCTTTTAAAGGGAAGGATACATGATCGTGAGCAGCTGGACGTGATGCTTTCCCAGGCAGATCTGAATATGAAGGCGAAAACCTACCTCATTATGCTTCTTCATATGCGTGTGGACGAGGATCTTCATGACCATGCATTCCTGCAGGAGATCGAGGCATATAGGATTCTATTGCGTGATATGGTATTTCGTACGTTTCAGTGTATGTGTCTCGTGCATGATCTGGATGGAGAGACACAGGCATTGCTCCTGGGTTTCGATGGGGAAGGTAAGCTAGAGTGCATCGATCAAGCGGAAGCTTTTACTCAGGAGTTCTTTTCAGCTCTGCCGACCAGGTCTCCTGTGCAAGTCGATTTCGCAGGCGGTAATCCATGTTGTGAATTGCTGGAAATCCATCAATCGTATGAGCAGGCGGTAGAAGCGCTTAACGGCGTTCGCGATGGCGAGGGGAACCAGATGGTTTGGTATGCCCAGCTGGAAAGCAACGGAGGGGACTACTACTATCCGCTTGAAATGGAGGCAAGGCTGCTTGATGCTCTCAGGGCTGGTGATTACTGCAAGGTGGAGCTTATACTAAAAAGCATCCGCAGAGATAATTACGATTCCAGGCTATTGTCTTACGAAGCGCAGAAGGGACTGCTCTACGAGCTTTGTGGTACCATTCATAAGCTGCGTGATTTTAATGTACAGCCGAATTTAGCAGAAATGGTGGAACGGGTGGATTCCTCAGCAGCCGTTCATCATACTTACGACCAGCTGTGTGAGCAATTTCTACTCATATGTAACGCTATAGGAGCAAGCCGGAAAGATCGAGTTCAGGAGCTGACTGAAGCCGTCATACGGCATCTGGATGAGCAATACAGCAATCCACAGCTCTCGTTGTACGGTGTAGCAAATAAGTTCAACCTTACCGAAGCCTATTTGTCAGTATTCTTTAAGAAGCATACAGGAACGAATTTTTCACATTATGTCGAGCAGCTTCGTCTCAGGAAGGCGTCACAGCAACTCCTCGAGACGAATAAACCCATCAAGGTAATTGCTCTAGGGGTAGGCTACAACAGCGATAAAGCCTTCCGCAGAGCTTTTAAGCGCTCACGGAGTTTCTCACCTAACCATTATAGAGCAAAATACAAAATGAATTCCCAGGAGGCA
>CBDUZM010000283.1:0-4903 GCA_965371685.1 uncultured Spirochaetaceae bacterium
GGTACCTCCAGGAGGGGGGGGAAGATTCCGGACAAATTTCATTCAACGGGACCTCTCAAAGACAAGATAGGGAAAGTGATTAAAGTCCACAACAGGGCAGCGCCTGTGGTGATTGATACCAATGGCAACGGCCGCCTGGATCTTCTTGTTGCGGGCGCCACATATCAGATGGGATTTGAAACCGAGCCTGATATTGGGGGTGATATTCAGGTATTTGAGAACACAGGTTCTGACAGGAACGGCAATCCAATCCTTGCACCCGGACGTATCTTCGAAGTAGATGGAAAACCCTTTAAATTTGATACGAATGTTCATTGCATAATGCATAAAGGCGATATTGACGGGGACGGTAAGGAAGAAATTGTATTTTTTACAAAGAAACACGGGGCAAGAGTCATCAGAAACACAGGCACGACGGATAAACCCCGATGGCATTTTGCGGAAGAGCTTCCCGGAGGAAGCGCATTTGGCGGCCTGGCTGACATTACCGGCAACGGCCTGCCTGATGCTGTATTCGGCGGAGGTGAATACGGCATGGGTATGTACCGGTTAAACCTATCCAGCTATCATAAGAGGAGCAGAACATGAACGAAAAGATGCTTGCATTTCACTATGACATGAAAAGGCCCATGTGGTCGCCGGCATCTATTGAAAAGCTCACCGGGCGGCTCAAGGATTGGGGCTATAACACTATAATCTATGAGATCGAAGACAAGCTCAAATTCTCCGGGCATCCTGTTATATCACATCCTGAAGCTCTGTCGCACGAGGAGACCGCCCGTTTCGTTGCATCTATTCGGAAGAAGGGACTGGACGTAATCCCCTGCATGCAGACTCTTGGCCATCTTGAGTTCATACTGGAGAAGGACGGGTATGAAAAGTTCCGTGAAGTTCCGGAGGTTCATGACCAGGTCTGCCCTCGGAACGATGATGCTCGATCACTCATCGTGGGGATCTGCGATGAGATTATCGATGTCTGCAAACCGCGTCAATTTTTTCATGTAGGCGCAGATGAAACACGCGCCCTGGGCCGCTGCCCCCGATGCGCCGAATACGCACGGACCAGGAGCCTGGGTGAGCTCTACGTCCAGCACATGCTGCCCATCTTCGATCACATCCATTCTCGCGGGCTTCGTCCGATCATCTGGGCCGATATTTTGCTTGCGCATCCCGAGGTCATAGAGACCATTCCCGAATACGTTGTCATGATGGACTGGGACTACACTACGGGTTCAGAACGTCTCTCCTCGGTCGGCGTATGGACCGGTATGGGCAGAAACTCCTACACATGGAAGGAGTATCAGGAGCTTCAACTCCCTGAGTTCAAGACGCGTATCGGCGTACATGCAGTCGATGCCCGCACGGAGAAGGATGGGTCCTTCAGAGCGTTTTTCCATGCGGATACACTCAGAGCCATGGGATTTGAGGTAATAACGGCATCCGCCAATAAGTGCGACGGCGACACTGCCGGCATCCCTAAGAATTCGAGACATCTCCCGAATGTCTTTTATTCTGTCCGGAAAGGAACAGAGGCGGCGGCGGGACATCTTGTGACTTCCTGGGCGGTACGGCGCAACCACCCGGAAGCCGGAATGGTTGGGGCTTTCACCGCCCCGTGGGCGCTGAAAACACAGGCGCCATACAACCTGGAAGATCTGGTTAAGGCCTTCACTCTTGAAATGTTCGGAGTCGAGATGCCGGAGTTCGCTGAGGCCATGCAGCTTGCAGAGAAGGCGCCTTGTTTCAGTGAGAGCAAGACCATACTTCTGGCCCGGGAGGAATTGCGGGAAGGCGCCGATCCTGTTCAAAAGCACCTCGCAGGAATGGACAGCAGGAAGAAGCTCGATCTAATTGCGGAATATGAAGAACAGATCTCCGGGTTTGAACGTGCGAGAAAGATCATCACCGCGATGCGGGAAAAGGCGGAGAAAAACAAGCACAATCTTGATTTCTGGATAGAAGGCGTCAACCTGGTTACGTTCTACGCCGAGTTTTTCCTGGCTGCCCTCCGTGGTGAGCTGGAAAAGAGAGCTCCCGATTTACTGGTAAGCCTTCGTGCATTGCAAGCATACACATGTGCCTTGTGGGAAGAATGTTACACTCCGATCTCCGTCAAAGAGGAGCTTGCTGCACGGTACGGATTTCACGAAGAGTACCTGCATCGGCAAACAGCCGGGAAGTTGGAAGTTAAATCCACGTTGGAAGTCGAATCCGCGCCATGAGGAAGACGAAAAATGGACCATCACGGGCCGGCTGGGTCTTCCCCAGGGCATGTACGAATGTAATGAGGTGAACGACCTTACCGTCCACAACGGCAAGCTCTATGCCGGCGTCATTCCCAAAGCCCAGGTCTACAGATATGAAGCTGACGGGCAGTGGACGCTGATGACAAGTCTCGCAAGCCGCCCTGACTGGCAGGATTCAAGCTTTGACAGTTGGCGCCGAGTCACGAGTCTCACATCCTTCAGGGGTATGCTCTTTGCCTCGACCGGTTCCTGCAGGGGTCGATCCGAAGATGTCGATCCTGACGGAACCCTGGGTCGTGTATATGCTTTACAGACAGGGCAGGTCGTCAGCCATGAGCGTGATATCGGAGACGCCTGGACACATCTTGCGGTGGTCCGGAAGAGCAGAGAGCTCAGCTTGTACGTTAACGGCAAGCTTTCCTGTTCATCATCGGCGCCGGAGAACCATACCTTCTCCCTTGCCAATACATCGCCTTTGCTCATAGGCTTCGGTGCACAAAACTACTTTGATGGATCTATTTCGGACGTCCGTGTCTATAGGGGTGCGCTTTCCGCTGCTCAGTTCACAGAGCTGTACGGCTCCCGCGGACGATAGGAAAATCATGATTAATGGTATTCGGGGCTTGATTTTTCCAAAATACTATGTAAAATGGTAACATGTATTCCAGATTGCTGAAAAAACCGCTCCAGAACCAGAAGAGCTTCTACCTGTTCGGGCCCAGGGGCACAGGCAAAACAACATGGTCACACCAATGCTGCCCGGAAAGTGTGTATATCGACCTTCTGGAAGGCTCTTTATATAATACCCTTTTAGCCCGTCCGGAAAGATTGGAAAAGCTTATTCCGCCCAACAATAAAGAATGGATTGTTATTGACGAAATACAACGTGTTCCAACGCTTCTTAATGAAGTACATCGTCTTATCGAGAAGTTTCAGTATAAATTCATTCTTACCGGTTCCAGCGCCAGGAATTTGAGAAAAAAAGGTACCAACCTGTTAGGTGGACGAGCTTTGACATACCATATGTATCCATTAACAGCAGTAGAGCTTGGCTCGGATTTTATTCTCGATAACTCCCTTAAATTCGGGCATTTGCCATCAATTTTCTCTGAAGAGCGGCCAATGGAGTATTTAAAAGCATATGTCCAAACATATTTGCGGGAAGAGGTGCTTCAGGAAAGTCTGACCAGGAATCTGCAGGGATTTGCACGATTTTTGGAAATTGCATCTTTCTCGCAGGGTTCGGTTCTGAATATTACAGCAGTTTCACGCGAAACCGGTATTGAAAGAAAAACTGTCAGCAATTATTTCACAATATTAGAAGATATCTTACTGGCGGACAGGCTGCCTGTTTTTACAAAGCGGGCAAAACGGAGATTGATGTCACATTCGAAATTCTATTACTTTGATGCAGGTGTCTACAGAGCCTTACGTCCATCCGGACCCCTTGATTCCCCGGAAGAAATTGAAGGCGCCGGCCTGGAAACACTTTTGTTTCAGGAGCTGAAGTCAATCAATGAATACTTCTCTCTTGATTACAGCCTCTACTATTGGCGAACAAGTACAGGTTTAGAAGTTGACTTTGTATTGTATGGGCCGGGAGGTTTGCTTGCTTTTGAGGTAAAACACTCAAATCGCTTTTCCAATAGGGATTTAAATGGATTACGCGCTTTTAAGAAAGATTATCCTGAAGCAAAATGCTTTTTCCTCTATCGAGGCGAGAGGAAAGAGTATTGGAATGATATTGAAATTCTTCCAGTACAGCAGGCTTTACCCTCATTACCCGAAATCCTGGAAAATAAAAGATGAGATGGTGGCAGAACCACATCGCTTAGAATGAGATCCATGTTTCCTTCCTCTCTCTTGAAAATACCATACGCTTCTTTAGTCTGCTGGTAAGAGATACTTGCCATAATTTTTTCAATACATTCGTTGAATGCTGATAACCTTCGCCCGGGATAATCAGCCGTTACTCATAACTCTTTCTTATTCGGGAACAACAGTAATAATCATCCTTCGATAACCGGTAAGCATCGGCTCGCCGTCATTTGTTACAGTAAGTATAATATGGATAGTCTCGGGCTTTTTGACCTCTGGTGCGTTAATCTCCGCATATTCGGTATTGCTCCCTTCTATTCGTATCTCACCTTCGTATGTTCCTGCCTCGGGATAATAAAGCCAGCTGTAAGCAAGGCGCCTGTTGTCCGGGTCGCTTGATTCCGAAGCGTCAAGCGTCACTTTTGCATCGGAAGGCACATTTATATCAAGATTACCCTTGATTCTTGCAACAGGATTATGGTTCGCTTCATTATAAGGCTTGACGCACCAGTCCATTCGGGCCTGGAAATCATTCTGGAATGCAGGACGCCAGCGCCAGACTGTTGCACGTGCGTTTGTCACATTACCGACAGTGTCTGCAGCACCCCTATAGTAATTACCTACTGGTATGAATCGTCCGCCCCATCCGCCGGCAGTAGGATCACCGGAACGGTTAAGCCCGTTCTCATAGAAGTAGAACCATGATGGTGTATCCCCCTCTTTCATAACTCCGTGGGGATTCGGCGCTGTCCATGTCTTGTCCGGGTAGAGCGCGCCTAATGGACCGTGACCATTCCGCACGTGAGTATCCACCCATTCCCTTGATGTGAGTGACTCAT
>CBDUZM010000284.1:0-4903 GCA_965371685.1 uncultured Spirochaetaceae bacterium
CGGATCTTCTCTCCGCAGCTCCTCCGCGTCCTTTCCGGTGTACTTCTCGTAAAAAGTTCTCTGGTTGAGTGACTTTTCACTCACACCTCTCTCTTCCTGGTAGGCGCGGTACTCCGGATTTCCGCCGATGCTGGCGCCGACCGCGTCGATGAAGGTATCGCAGTCTTTCTCGATCCAGCCTGCAGGGCAGTGTATCTTGCCGATCGCCGCCGTCCGGTAGCCGGCATTGCGAAACCACCCGAAGACTGTCGGCAAGCCCCTGGGTTCCGGACCGCTCAGGGCATAGTACCCGTGGTTGTGGCAGTACTGACCCGAATGAAAGCTCACGCGGCTGGGAGTGCATATGGGATTTTGTGTCACACAGCAATCGAATCGGACGCCTTCGGAGGTGAGCCGATCGAGATTGGGTGTTTTGACAGGAAAAATGCCCTTATGTCCGACCACCTTGGCACTGTGCTGGTCGGACATGATGAACAGAACATTGGGTTTCGTCTTCATCTTGCAACCTTTGTAACTATCGATAGGGGTCTGCGGCGTCCCGCAGCCCATCTCCTACGAAATTGAATGCCAGGACTGCCACCACTACGAAGAGACCGGGAATGAGAAGCCAGGGCGCCTGGGCTACAGCATGAACGTTCTGGGCTTCTGAAAGAAGCACACCCCAGCTTACGATGGGTGGTCGGAGGCCCAATCCGAGAAAGCTCAAGGTCGTCTCTCCCAGGATCATGTTGGGGACGGCCAGGGTGAGATCCACAATGAGCCAGCTCATGAGGGAAGGAAGCAGGTGGCGCAGGATGATGGAAAAATCGGTGCACCCCGCAACCCTGGCGGCCAGTATGAATTCATCCTCCCTGACGGCAAGGCATTTTGCCCTGATAGCCCTTCCGCCGAAACTTGTCAGAGCCAGAATAATCGTGATGATGAAGTAGATTCGAAGGGAGGACCAATAGATCGGGAGAGCTGCCGAAAGGGTCATCCAGAGAGGAAGTCGGGGAATGGATTGAAGAAAATCATGGATCCTCTGGATGATCATGTCCGTAGTCCCTCCATAGTAGCCGGAGACGCCGCCGATAAGGATGTTCATGATGAAGTTGATGAACACGGCGATGAAGCCTACGGAAAGAGAAATACGAGTTGCATAGAGAATCCTGGTAAAAACATCTCTTCCGAGAGTATCCGTTCCGAAGAGAAATATATATCCTTCTTCGACTCCGAACAGGTGCATATCGGTCTTGAAAAGCCCCCAGAATCGGTACTCCGGCCCCCTGGCAAAAAGCTTAAGCTCATACCTCTGACTGATATCCGGCTCGTAGATTCTCTCCCAGTTGTCCAGATCAAGCGTCACATTATAGCCGTACACAAAGGGACGGATATGAAAGCCGTTTTCGTCTACGAATCTCAACCGCTGAGGAGGAGCATAAATGAGCTTTGAAAAGCGAGTGCTCACGTAATACGGCGAGAGGAACTCACAAAAGAGCACAGCGAGTAAGAAGACGGTTAGAATACTCCCACCCACCAGAGCCAGCCGGTGTTTGCGGAATTTCCACCACATAAGCTGGTATTGGGATGCAACCTCCGGTATCTTATTTACATGGGTCTGCTTGACTTCGGTCCTCTGCATCGATGTGTTTCGACTTCTCACTTCAAACCTTCTTGGTGAATCGAATGCGGGGATCCACCAGCACGAGCAATATATCGGATACCAGGATTCCAATCAGAGAAAGGAGACAGGAAAAGAGCAGGATGCTTCCCGCCAGATACATATCCTGCGAGAGGACTGCCCTCAGGTGAAGCGGACCGATGGTCGGCAGTGCCAGCACAATAGCCACGACGCCCCCTCCTCCCAGGATAGCGGTGATCAGTGTGCCCAATCCGCTTACCAGGGGGGTGATGGAGACACGAACCGGATATTTAAAAACCAGCCGGCTTTCCTTGAGGCCCTTTGCTCGGGCCGTAACCACATATTGCTTCCGCAGCTCATCCAGCAGGATTGCCCGGAGCCTTCGTATGTATCCACAGGTTCCGGCAGTACCGAGAACTACGATGGGTATCCAGATATGCTTCAGCAGATCCAGGAATTTTCCCAGGCTCCAAGGCGCCCGTATGAACTCAGGAGAAAAAAGACCACCCACACTGAAACCAAAGAGCTGAAATCCCAGGTACATGAGTATGAGAGCCAGGAGAAAGTTGGGTGTCGCCAGGCCCACGTAGCCGACAACCGCAAAGAAATAGTCGGTGGCAGAGTACTGATGGGTGGCGCAGTAAATTCCCACGGGGACCGAAACGATCCAGACGAACAGCGCCGACAGATATCCAATGGCGGCGGTAAATCCGAGGCGTTCGAGAATAAGCTTGCTGACCGGTCTGTTCCACTCGAAGGACACCCCGAAATCGAAGTGAAGGATGATGTTCTTCATCCAGGTGAAATACTGCAGGACTGGCGGCTGATCCAGGCCGTAATGCCTTCTGAGATTGTCGATCTGGGCTTCGCTGATCTCATCTTCTGTCTGTGCCAACCGCATGATGTAGGTGTTCATGTAGTCCCCGGGAGGCAGTTGAATCAGCACGAAAGAGACCACCGAAACACCGACGAGAGTTATAAAGATGGAAATAATCCTTCGAAGGATATAGGAAAGCACCGTTTTACCCCTGCCTATTCTACAAAATATCGGCCATCCTGTTAATAGGATGGCCGATTAATGAGTCTTATTTTACCTTGCGTTACTTCTCGGCTGCGCAGAAGATCGCTGCTACTCGATGTAGAACCACTGGTCAGCCTGATACGGATCCCAGTGGCGGAATGCCGGACTCCAGATGGCTTCATCCGGGATATTCCGGAGCGTATCCCTGACCAGAACCGGTGATGGTACCATGCCCAGCGTTCCGATGGAGTAGAGATTCTCCACGTTCATTCCGAGCATCTTCTTTCCGATCTCGTCATACTCCGGTGATCCGGGCACAGTGAGGATCCACTGGTCCACGATGTCATAAAGGGCCCTGATGTCGGCCGGGGGTTCTTCGCCCTTCTCACCACCCGAGGTATACCAATTCCACCAGGGAATCCCAGCGGAGCCCAGGGGCGGCAGGTTCCACGGCGGCAGGAAGAGCAGGTAGCTTCGACCCACCACGTGCCAGGCGCCTACGTCTCTCTCATTGCCGTATCCTCTTTCGACCCAGAGAGCCTGGGTGAGCTCTTTCAGCGCGATCTTGATACCCACATCTTCCCAGTACTCCGCTACCAGCTCTCCGATCTCACCGAATTCGCCCTTCGGTGAGAATTCCAGGGTCAAAGCGAAGGTCTCACCGTTGGGGAACAGCCGGTACTCGTGATTCTTATCCCACTGGAGGCCGATCTCGTCCAGAAGTTCATTGGCTTTGCCAGGATCGTACTCGGTGTAGTAGGTCACCATCCAGGGCTCACAAAAGCTGCATTCCGGCTCCACGATGGCCTGGTTGGGCTTAGCCTTGCCGAAGTAGAGGACATCGCTGATCTCTTCCCGGTTGATGGCGATAGACATGGCCTGTCGAAACTTCAGCGTCTGGAAGATCTCCCGCTTCATCGGATCCTTGTGGGTCATGTTGAAGTTATAAGAGGCCAGGACGCTGGGATCCTCCCAGAGGAGGATGCGGTAGCGGCCCTTCTCCTCGCTGTTCATGTATAGATTTACGTTCTTCAGCTGAAGAGCCGCTTCACCGCCGGCTATATCGAATTCACCGGCAATGGCCTTGAGCTCAAGGACTTCCTTGCTGGGAATCACCAGCTGAATCTGCTCATCGATATACGGAAGCTGATTCCCCTCCGTATCGATCTTGTAGTAGTAGGGATTCCGTTTGTAGTATTTGTTTCCCTCCGGAGAGATCTCATACAGAACCCACGGTTCAAGGGAAGGATGATCCAGATCCTGCTTCGTCATTCCCCTCATCTTGTGAAAGTTGAAACACTGCCACCAGCTGTCATATCCTTCATCTTTGGCAATTTTCTCCGCGTCTTTGTTGTATTTGATGTGGTACTGCTTCAGGTAGTGTGCCGGATAAAAGGGATCGTCTCCCTGACCCTTCATCAGCTGATCGACTATGATGGGCCGTGGAATGGCAAAGGTGAATTGCACTGTGTAATCGTCTATTACTGAAAATTCCGCAACGGCGCCGCCGGGCCGCCAGACCCCCGGCACGTTCGGTGAGATCTCCTTATTCAGGACAATGTCGTTGAAAAAGAAATCCACATCGGCGGATGTGAACGGCTGACCGTCCGACCACTTCATGCCCTTCCTCAAGTATATGGTGATGGTCTTCTTGTCGTCCGAAAACTCCCATCCCTTGGCGATGTTGGGCATGTATGTTGCACGATCCGGACCGAGCTTGATCAGATGCTGGTCCCGGTTATGAGAGGAATCCACTCCCCCGGTGGGTGTCAAGGTTCCAACGGTGAAGGATCCGCCGTAGGTTCCGATCATCTGCAGCGGCGCCACCACCAGCGGCTCTTCAGGGAGCCTGTCAGCCACCTTTGGCAGATCCCCGCTCTTCACCAGCTCCGCAAGCATAGGGGCTTCGTTGAACCTTCTGATCTTTTTACCCGTCTCGTTCTGATAATCTTCCAGGGTGGCATAATAGTTGGGTTCCAGCGATACCTCTCCGGCAGCCCCAACCGTCCCCGGTCCTTGGGGAGCCTGTCCCCCGCTAGCCCAAAGAACTCCAAAGGGCAGGATGAGAAAGATAATTACGAGAAACATCGAAAACTTTTTCATGTTCTTCTCCTTTGTATATTGGATTTTTTCATCTTCAATCATGAATCATATTATAAACGGAGAAAATACAGAAAACGGTTCTTTTTTTGCGTATTTTGGTTATACATTTTATAGCATGCTGCATGCATTTTTCGTTGTTTTCCTCTCGGAGCCGGTCT